>JAUILM010000163.1 GCA_030432855.1 Bacteroidia bacterium | reverse complement strand
ATTGACCAATGTGGTCAATAATCTATGAAACGGCAAAATTAAAACTTTCGCCCTTTCTAATATTATAAATATTAGTTAAAGTTTAATATGTGATCTTTAAGAGCTTAGGTAGATCAAACCAAGATAATAGTCACTTCAACACAGCAAGTATCATGCTAAAAGTTGCGCAAGTGCTCCAATGTGCCAAGAAGCATTCTCGATTCACATTTAGACTTTTACATGTCACACCAAAACACTATTTTGTCAATCCCTCCAGATTAACCAATTGATATCTCAATTAAGTTTAATTAACAAATTTTTGACTATTTTGATGAGAAATGTCAAAATAAACAAACCAACTACTTATGGAAAGCTTATTACCATTAATCATTCAACTAATTAGTGGTGCAGTCGGTGGGAATGTGGCCGGCAAACTGCTGAAGAACTTAGATCTTGGTACTGTTATTAATTCCATCCTTGGCATTGTAGGAGGCGGTCTGGGAGGTCAGATCCTGGGCATGCTTGGCATGTCTGCAGGTGCGGATCCTGGTGCTGGCATGGATATAGGCAGTATTTTGGGCAGCGTCGCGGGTGGTGGTGTCGGTGGAGGTGCCCTTATGGCCATCGTCGGTGCCGTCAAGAACATGATGGCCAAAAAATAGAATTTTAGGGGACTGGTACGCGTATTTCTTCTCTTCAGCTCCTATAAAGAAGCTGATGGTTTTCCAAAAGCTGATTTCGACTAAGAAGAACTCCGTATCGGTCCCATCTTTGAAACACTGCCACAGAGTCTGTGTGTGGTAACCTCTCCTAAAATGATCTCTAAAAATTTTAAAACGGACCTGACCTGTAAAAAGTAAAAAAACTACTATACCCCTTCACTGAGGATACTTGAATGGTCAACCCCTTGATACTTTGCCCTAAATACTGATTTAACTCTCTCACTGATCAAAAAGTAGGGAATCCAAATCAATGCGCTAACTAACGAGCGGAATAAATCCGAATACTTTTCTAAAAAGGTATCAGTATTGCCTATCGACAATGCATTTGCAAAAAAGGCATCGAGCGCCATAAACAGAAATATCCCTAAATAAAAAGATACCATTAAAAATGGCACTGAGGAGCGGTTTTGGAGGAATAACACAATCAGAAGGACAGAATAGACGAGCAGTGAAATATTAAAAACTAATTCTGCCATGACCAAAAGGGAAAGTCCAAAATTACTCGATGAGTAGTCCAAACTTAATAGCTTCCACAAGTCGTAATTAAAAAACTCTGTAATCAAGGTGGAGGAAACAGTCATCACAGTAATGAATAAACCTATTAATGGTAAAATTAACCATCCACCAATTTTGTAGTGCGATTTAATTGAGCTACTAAGGGGATCAGGATCCCATTGATAGATGATTTTTGTCAGAAAAACGCATACCAGCAACCAGAAGATCGTGAAACCAATCACATATTTCAAATTTAGCGCCTTAGCACCTAATAGTGCACTATTGTAAGACAACTGGTAATAAACATCATCAAGCAAGGATCTCATTTGATCCCGATAGGACGTCAAATCATCAGACTCTACATAAAGCTTCAAGGCTTTGTAAGAATACGATAAAGTAATTTTTTGTCCTGCCTCTTTGGATCTGATGGTACTGGAGTATTCAAAATTTGGGTGTCTTATTACATTTTCGTCAGGCTCAACATCCCAACTTTCAGGCAGGTTGATATTTATATGATGATTTACACTTAGTGGGAAGGAAATATCATAAGGTCCTTCATAGTTTTCATCGGAAGGAAGGCTTACATAATCAGATAAGGAATGAGCCTGAACATAGAAAAACAATTGCTGCTCCTGACTATCAGGCATTTCCCAACATTGCTCAATCTTATACTTTTCATAAATCGAAAAGACATTGCCAACTGAATCATCGGCTATTGAAATGGATGACAAGACTTTGACACCTGTGAAGTAGCGCTCATAAAAAGAAGTATAGTCATCTTCAACTTCAGACAAGGACTTAGCTTCGAAACTTGATCTTTGATAATCAGCAAAGCCACCATTGTATCTGGTCACAACTTCCAATAGGCATCCACCTCCTATACTGTCCAATGAGTAATTTTCGGTAGTGCTAATCCCATACGGCCCATTGCCCGCTATGGCTTCTGGCTCTTTCTGTCCGGGCTTTAGGATCAATCCATGCCCATAGTGGTATGGCATATATAGTGCATTCAAATCACCCCTTTGGTGAGTCACCGTTAGATCAACAAATCTTGAAGAATCACCATACTGAACAATAGCAATGCAATGATCAAAATGTAATGGGGATGGTAGGAGGTTATTAATTGAGAGCCCCTTGTATGTAGACACCAATACCGGATAGCTTTCGATTTCCAGTGCTGACATAATAGTAGAGAAGAGAAACACCTTATCCTTGCAGTCTCCATATTTCCTCGAAAAAACATCCTTTGGGTCATGAGGCTCATGTGAGTTGGTACCAATTGATACACTCAGATAGCGAATACTATCCTGGATAAATCGTATGGTTTCCAGTATTTGCTCATTCCTCTCCAGACTTTTTAGCTCCCCAATAAATTCATTTAATTTCGGTCCCAGGTTAGTTTTTGAATGAAATAGTTCTTGCCCCCACTGTATTACTTCTTCCCAATCTCTAAATTCACTGACATACAATATTGGATAATCATCTGTCCAGCTCGGAAAATCCTGTACATGTATGGGAGATACATTCTTATCCTCCCAAAGATATTCGACGACCCCACCCTCGCTTGATATTTGAGGTTTCAAATCAGCATGGACGGTTTGATAATACAATTTCTCTTTAGATGAAACGATCCGGACAATGAGCCTCGCCAGGGAATCAACTGCGCACAGATAGTGCGAATCATGGTACTTCCCACCAAAGACCGGATTGTTCCCCACAATACTGTATGAGTATACCAAAATATCACCGGGTCTAAGGTCGTCCAGGTGTACGCTCACCTTTGCTCTTCCGCTATACACTTTATCAACACTTCGATTTTCATAAGGAACCTGATCAAAGGAAGTCCTATCCAGCTTATCTATCCATCTCCCACCTCGAAGTACCTGAATCGAGTGAAAATTCATTTTCTGGAAATAAGGATTGAAATCAAATTCCAAATCAGATATATTCTGTACTCCTGTACTATTCGTAATTCGATAAGCCATTTGAAAAAAACTACTTTCTTCAGGTAGACTAACCTGTGTTTCACTATGGACCAGGTAATAACCTTGCTTCACTTCTTTTTCATCGATTTCAAATGTACCCGACGAAAATTCATTAATCTTTACCCAGGAAGGGATATTTGTAAACCGAAAGTCCTGACTCAACACCTCACACGGGCAATAAGCAATGAGAAGTATTAAAAAGGCCTTTAATAGTATTTTACTGGATGGAGATGAAATTATTGGGATGCTCTTCATACAAACAAAGATTTTACTGACAAGAAGCAAGATTTATTCCAGAAACCACGCCATCAGGTACCAGTTTACCCGCAAAAGACTTGTGAATCAATTTCCTACATAAAACAGAAAGAACTTTTCTGCAGAGTTACCATTACCTCACCCTGCCTCCTCTATCGAATGATGGTAACGGAACCTGCCTTATCTATCACCTCTCCATTGATTAATCGCAGCGACAGTAGATATACGTAGATTCCTTCAGGTAGACGCTGCCCATGCACATCTATACCGCTCCATCCCGCCTTATAGACCTCCGCACCATTTATCAACGCATTGCCCCAACGATCAAATACCGTAAATCCAATTACCTCTTGTATAATGGGATTACTCTGATACACCGTAAATACATCATTTACGCCATCTCCATTCGGACTGATCGCATTCGGAAAAAATAAGGGCTCAGCTGACCGTACCTGAACAAAAGCAGAATCACTGGCAACACATCCCTGATCAGAAAATGCCAGAAGTCCATAGAAACCATCATTAAGTGGCTGCCAGGTCTGACCTTCACATTGATCCTGACAAGAAATCTGATCTAAAGGAAACCATCTAAAATCATCAATCGTGTCGTTGGTACTCCATGCAAGCGGCAGAGAGCTTCCCAGGTCTACGGTCGTATCAGGTCCAATAGTCAGCATGAAAGGAGGTGGCCTGTCAATTTCTAAGAGATCTTGATAGGTACAACCAAAGCGATCGCTGATCTCTAAGGCATACATACCAGCCGGAAGTGAATCGATATACTTAAAACTTTCCGGGTTTCGGACTCCATTTATAGTCACCATAAATGGACCTACACCATTTAGAATATTGGTAATCTCCAACACTCCATCCTCTCTATCATGGCAACTAAGGTCACTTGTTCTGACAGAGGCTGTAATACCCGGATCCTGAACGACGGTAAGTTGAAGCCGAACGATGCTATCACAACCAATACTGGATATAAGAGTATCCTCATAATTTCCGGTTTCAAAGTACATATTTGACCCCACCGCATAAGATAAACCTGTACAAATCGAATCCGTAATGGTATAGAACCTGGGGACGACCTGCACAATTTTGGTATTGGAAATAATGCGGCATTTTTCATTAGCCAGATTGGCATCCGAATTCGCCAATAAATAACGGTAGTAATAAAATCCACTACTCAAAACATTGTGCGTGATCGAAATTCCGTTTTCGCCGGTCATATCCTCCCAGGTTACACCCTCGTCAAAACTCTGCTGCCATTGAAGAGCGGGTGTTTGAAATTGATCTCCATCAATAGTAGCATCCAACTGTATGGGAGAGCCATCATCACAGATATTGGTAATTTCTATGGGAAGAATTAAAGCATTAGGACCACAAGCCCGAAACGAAATATTATCCAGTGCCAGATCATTACCAAATCCACCGGGTGCATTATTTCGTAGAGAAAGCTGTACTGATTCCTGACCTGGTCCGGTCACAAAAGTAAATCCATAGGTATGCCAACGCTCGTCTTGCGGAATATTTCCAGTATTAAATGCTACTTCACCATCTATTAAGAAACTGACATCGGGAAAAATATGTCCTCCTTCTGTAGACTTAATAACATTCAGTACATCTGCCGAAAAATCGTACAATGTATTTTCACACAATCCATCAACCTCCTGATCATAAAAAAGTCCGGGTTCATTGCTGGCATTTACCACCATCATGTATCCATTAGGGTCGTCACTATTATCCCCTACTTCCAGCCAGGAGTCATAGATATTAGACCATGCGCCCATATCATTTGTGATCACATAGATACCGTCCGGAGGAGGTGTACTCTGTCCATAAGAGTAACCAGGGGCAATGCCGGGATTCTGCTGGAGAATATTATCTGCTCCCGAACCAAAATCACCATCTTCAAAAATATTAGCTCCAAGGTTACCTGTGCACTGAACCATCTGGCTTCTGGACAGAAAAGGTGCAAGAAAAAAAGAAATTAGAAAAAGTAGTCGCATTAAATCATGCATTTTTTCCCGGCTCATATACCCATTCCCAAACGTCTCCATCTTCCAGGTCATTTACAATCCCAACCCATTGAAATCCATTGCGCTTCAGTATTTTGGTTGAAGCATTTTCTTCCATCAAGGTTCTTGCAAAAATACGAAGTTCAGGTTTTTTCTCTGAAGCCATTTCAACCAAATGCCGGCAAATTGATGTTCCATAACCTCTTCTTTCGAATGCCGGCACTACTCCATAGGAGATTTCCACACCCGATTCGCGGGGAGGCCCCTTATAGCCACCCGTCCCTACCACGGTCTCTCCATCCATAAAAAAGTAACCAATCCAGGGAGGACGAAAACCGACCTTCGGGTAATAGGCTTCGAACATATCCAGGACCATTTGACAAAAATCATTTTGAATGTAAGATGCCATCTTGTGTGGATCCTTCTCAATGGGAATAGCCTGAAGATCTTTCATTCCTTACAGAGTATAAAGATTTGAAGATAGTCCAAATAACACAATCATTTGATGATACCACCTGCAAGACCTACTGTCAACACAGCCATTAGTTTTATCAAATGCGGATTACTGCAATAAACAAGTTCCTTACAATCGAAATTTTACGTAAATTCTACCTGGAATAATCCACCCCACTATGCAGAATGTCAATCTATCACCAGACTATGCGGGCATCGAAGTCACAAATGCAGGACAGATCTACATTGATAATGTTCGCACAAAGTTTAATGTAAAAGAATTGGTCTCAAGAAGAATCCATGATCATCAGAAGAATTATGCTCTGGGATATATAAGACCCACACTTATACGAGCTATTCACTTCTTACGGGTATACTCCGATAGCCCCATGTACATCAATACCTGGGCTTACCAAAATGCCCCCGGCAATTTTGAACACCGAGGATTTCGCGAATTAGAAAGTATTGGAGCTAAATATAGCCGTCATAAATATGGTATGGCCGTAGACTTCAACATCACGGGAATGTCCAGTGACGAGGTCAACGATCACATTCTAGCTCATCAGGCCGATTTTCTCAGTTTCGGATTTACCACGATTGAAAATAAGGCATTCACCACCACATGGACTCACCTGGACATACGCTATACAGGACTTCCCACTACTATGCTAGTCGTTAATCCCTAACCCCATTTAACAGGGTTTTAACAGGACATTCTGTGCATGAATGTACCCGAGAATCGTCTTTTAATAAAGGGAATTGATCTATGACAAAACTACTAAGTCTGATTTTACTGCTAAGTACGCCCTTCCTGGCATGGAATGGAGATATTATCAAGGACATTGAAAACTGTATTTCAGCGCTTCAACATGGTGAAGAAGCCACCATCAATTATAGCTTCGAAGGATGCTATGGTCCCTACCATCATGGCACTATCACCCTCACTCGCAGGGAAGACACCCTATTTTTCCACGAGCAAAACTTTGACGATAAAGGAAAAGAAGGCATCAGTCAATCAGGATTCCTGCTGTACAGTCAGATAGAAAAATCGTTGAATCTTTTGCAGAATAAACCCACAAAAGAAATTCTGGGTAATCGAATCAACTATACAATAAAAAACCCTCATGAGAAAATAAAAGGCAGCAGCGATATTCAGCAACGCCATTTCGTAAATATATTTCACCCCTTTACCAATGTATTTCCAGAAGAAAAAAAGGAAATATTGCCCGGAGTAAGAACTGGAGGATTTGTGAATTAGATTAATTAAGCACGCTTCTAATTCTCCAATTCCAGGTAACCATACTTGGCAGCTTTGTACACCAGCGATGCCGAATTAATGGCCTTCAGCTTAGACAATAGCTGCTTACGATAGGTAATTATCGTATTGTCACTCAAATATAGCTCCCGGGCAATTTCCTTGGAGGTAAAGCCCTTGGCAATTCCTAATAATACTTCCTCTTCCCGCTGCGTCAACTTAATTTCCATGCATTTTTATTTATTCAATTCGTCCCACCTGGACACGACACCAGCTGATTAGCTGATAAAACTCCGGTATCAGAAACCCGGACGGCAAAACAAGTTCCGTTAGGTGATTTCATGATAAGTTCACTTCCTGTCTGACTATTATCATCTATGTAGACATCACCTTCCTTCACATGCAGCATTGTGCTGGGCACCGCTGTATTGATTCCTATTGAGCCCGTCTCACTAATAAAAAGTCTGGAATCTGATGTCGTATTGGATCCACCCGTCAGCACGTTGATTATGCCATTGGACCCAGACGCTCTGAGGATGATGCCGTTCTCCGCATTGGTTACCACCCCCGTGCCGGAATATCCTGGCGATGCGGTATAGTTCAATCCATGGGCAGATAGGGCCAATGAACCTTCCTGATTCATTGATTCATCACCGGAACGCAACACCATACGAAGAGAACTTAATATGCCATTATGGGCATTGTGAAGCGTCATAATCTCACGCTCATCGACATCGCTTGAATTTATTTCTAACGCTAGTTTGGGTTGGGCCAGCAACGTACCTCCCACACCTAAAGCTATCACTATGCTCAACAACCTACTTTTAATATTCATGTCATTAAATGATTTGTGTTATAAAATGATACGCTAAGATGTGATGGAATACGTCTGCCAGATTCAGCAGTTGATAAGCGCTACTGTCTTTGTGACAAGAGGATTATTAGCGTCAACTAGTGTGACACGCCTTTGATCATCAATCTAATGCCATTTTCTACTCAACTATTCCATAAACCACATCAGTTATCATTCTGAATTCAGCATATACCAAAGCAGACGCATACAATGCGGTTATTCTCCTTACTTTTGCCATTATCCATCGTGTATGTTTTTAAGATGTAAGTGGGTTGGGGTTGCCCTTTTTCTTATCAGCACCCAATCTATAGTCAGAGCTGCTCCGGATTCTTTAGCTCAATGGAAAGAGCAAGCAATCATCCACATGAATGATTTTGCATGGCAAGCGCTGAATCCAATAATCGCTAAGGTGCAAACCCTGCAGCTGCCCAATCAGGCCCAAAAGCAATACATCAATTTATACCAATCGCATAATCTAAAGCGATCAGCTCCGGATAGTGCCAGATCACTGGCAAACCAAAGCCTCAACTATTTCCTAGAGCAAGCAGATCCGGATGTTTATCATATATTCTACAGCTATCTGGCACTGGGTAATGCCTATTCTAATCTCGGCAAACAACATGAAGCCGTTCATTGGTATGATCAGGCAAAGCAATTTCTTTCCCAAGCCGGCCCAAATCAATATGAAGAATTAGCACTAAGACTGCAATACATGGCAGCCTTTGCTCATCTGAAAATGGGTGATTTGACCCAGGCAACCAGCTCGTTCTGGGAGGCTCGAGAGCTCGCATCCTCCATGGCTGACTCTCTGTTTTTAGGCAACATTTTGAATCAAATTGGAAACATACACATTCGCAGAGAAGATTACACAGCAGCCATACAAGTGAATAGGGAGGCGCTACAGATACTTAATGCCATAGAATCCCCCACGCGTATTTTTGCCCTGAGTGCCATCGGCTCGGCATTCTCCGAATCAAATCAGCTGGACAGTGCCAGGATTTACTTAGAACATGTAGTATCTATAAGGAGGGCGGGGAAAAATACGCTAAGTCTTGGTGTGAATTTGGTCAATCTATCTGAATTATATCGGAAGCTTGGCCAGTACGCCAAATCCATGGAACTCAGTCAGGAAGTATTGCAACTTGGAATGGAAAGTGGCATCAATAACCTGAAAATTAATGCGCACATAAACTTATGTCTATGTAGAATGAATACAAAGGAATATACCCATGCCATCCAGGAAGCTGAACGGGGAATAGACCTCCTCGATGAACGGCCAGAATTTGCCTTAGCCCGAGATCTGTACGCCTGTGCATCAAGGGCGCATGAACAAACAAACCAGATGGGTAAAGCACTGGCATACTACAAACTACAAGAGGTCTATGCAGATAGTCTGGTGAACAGTGAATCCGAAAAAACACTACAAGAACTACAGTCTAAATATCAATCGATTGAACAACAGGCCAGAATCAGCCAATTAGAGGGAGAGGCCACTGTTGAGGCCTTACGAAACAGACAGGTAAAAATTATATTAATAGGCCTTATGGGTATACTGGGTTTAATTGGTGGCACCCTATATCTAAACAC
>JAUILM010000162.1 GCA_030432855.1 Bacteroidia bacterium | reverse complement strand
ATATAGAGATATTGACTCAGTGATGTTAATTGAGATATCGTCTCCGGCAATTCATCGAGTTGATTAGAACCAAGATTAAGTGTTTTTAAATTCGTCAGATTTCCTATGGCAGGAGAAATATATACTATCTGATTATTTGAAAGATTTAGCTGCTCCAGGGTCAGCACATCCCATAGTTTATCTTGCAAAAATCGCAGATTATTACCTCCGAGATTGGCCGATGTAAGGTGTTTCAGATGGCTGATACAATTGGGAAGTGTGACCAATTCATTTCCAGCCACAGAAAGTGATCTCAATCGCACTAACTGACAGATGCTGGGAGGTAAGTGGGCTAGCTGATTATTGTCGAGATTGATATTTTCGAGTTGCAGGAGATTGGTGATTTCCGGTTCAATATCAATGATTCGGTTATTGTTGGCGTAAATCGTTTTCAGGGTGGTTAGCTCACCCAGAGCAGCCGATAGCTTAGTGACCTGATTGAGAGAAATATCCAGATGTACCAAATGTTTAAAACCTGCCAGGAGAGAAGGTATAGTAGGTAATTCGATGTTGCGAAGAGAAAGTCCGACAATCTTTCCCTCGTCCACATAGACAGCAGTGGGTTCTTCAAGTCGTTGATTTACAATTTCCTTCGTGGATGTAGCCCTAACGGCTAACGGTTTTTGAATCAGCGTGTTCTGCTGCAAATACGCGAATAGATCGCCCATCACAACAAGATCCTCCCTACTGATCTGTTGTTCACTGACCATTATTGGTGTGTTATTGCGTTACGTAAATTGGGCACGTTGCCGCGTGCACCCATCTGACAGTTAACACTGTCGTCTACATATTTAAGGAATTTATGGATAACTTTTTTATAAGTATTGTCATATTTTTAGGCCATGACGATCTGGAGAGTACTAATCATTGGGATAGTTATCTCATGTGGGTGTAGTGTAGGTGTCTTGTTATCAGACAAAGATGGTGTCGGAAATACCAAGATTGGTAGTGGATGGGCCAGGAACTCGGTGAATGCAACCATTTTTCGCACAAATTCAATCACAAGCGATCATCGGTTTCAGTTTGTATCGTATTATGATTCCACAGGTCAGGTAGTTTTGGCGAAAAGAGACTTCTATGGCAATGGGTGGCAGGTGAAGACAACAGATTTCAAGGGAAATGTGGAAGATGCCCACAACGTGATCTGTGTAGGCCTCGATGGTCGAGGTTATCTGCACATGGCCTGGGATCATCATAATAATAGGTTAAACTATGCACGGAGTACCACACCCTATTCTACTGAATTAGAGGTGGTCGAAATGGTGGGTGAAAACGAACTAAAAGTTACCTATCCGGAATTCTACCGTTTCAGCAATGGGGATCTCTTATTTGCGTATCGAGATGGAAGCTCAGGTGATGGCAATCTCATACTGAATTATTATGATGCAAAAGATCAGATTTGGTCACGTATCAATGATGTCATCATCGATGGCCAGTATGAACGAAATGCCTACTGGCAGATTGCCATTGATGCCACTGATGCGATACATATCTCCTGGGTTTGGAGAGAAACGGGTGATGTGGCCACAAATCATGACCTGTGCTATGCCGTTTCTAAGGATTATGGTGAAACCTGGGAAAGAAGTAATGGTCGCGCCTATGAGCTGCCTATAGATATCAACAATGCAGAGGTGATCATGCCGATTCCTCAAAAATCGAATCTCATAAACCAGACTTCAATGACAACCGATCTGGATGGTAATCCCTATATCGCAACGTACTGGAAAGCAGAGAAGTCAGAGAATGTACAGATCTACATGGTCTATGCTGATGAATCGGGTCAATGGCGAAAATCGCAGGTTACCAGACGATTGACCGATTTTGAGCTGAGTGGTGGCGGGACAAAAAAGATTCCGATTTCGAGACCACAGATTTATGTCCTGGACGATGTGGAAGGAAAGCAGGCTGGCGTTATTTACCGTGATGCAGAGCGAGGAAATAAAGTAACGCTTGCGACTGCCGATCTTCTCGAAGAACCCTTTCAATGGTCTATATCGGACTTGACAGAGTACTCTGTAGGAGACTGGGAACCTTCGTATGATTCCTACCTGCTTCGAGAAAAACGTTGGTTACATCTTTTTGTGCAAAAAGTGGGGCAGGGGGATGGCGAAACCCTGATGGACATGACTCCCCAACCGGTTTCGGTTTTAGAATATAGTTTGAAGTAATAGGGTATGTCTCGGTCTGGTGATTTATTTGATGATTTTGCTCAACTTCATGATGAATATAGGCCCTCTTATCCTGAAGAAATAGTAGATGATCTGATCCGATTTACCCGGATGCAGAGGGGTACAAAAGTACTCGAGGTAGGTGCCGGGACAGGTCAACTGACCCGATCCCTATTCAAAAGCGGGGCTTCTTTAACTGCCCTGGAACCTGGACAGAACCTGGCTGCAATTCTTAGGAGGAACTGTAACTCTGAAGAATTGAAAGTACACGAAATTCGACTGGAAGATCTACAACCAGATGAAATCTATGATGTGGTCATTTCAGCTCAGGCCTTTCACTGGATTGATTATACTTTGGGACTTGACAAAGTATATCAAATTACAGCGCCTCATGGTTTACTGTGCTTGTTATGGCGAATAGATACATCAGAAGATACAGCTTTTTATAAGAAGACTCAACCGATTTATAAAAGGTATTATCCAAATAATTCTGTAAGTAAACCAATGCAGGAATATGTCTCTGATTTCCTTTCAGTCGTCAAAAATCGTGATGATTTTAGCATACTGGTGGATAAGCGATATGATTTGACTGAATGCTACACCGAGGATAGGTACATTGGTTTATTAAAGACGTATTCTGGTGTGATAGGATTACCCGAACATCTGCGAAGAGAATTTCTTGATGAAATCAGGAATGTAATTTTAAATATGGGGGGCTCCATCGATAGAATATTTGAGTTGGCCCTGATAGTTGTCGGTAGAAATAAAAAAGGAGCATCCTTTTGATGCTCCTGTAGGAATAAATACCAAACCTTACCCGATATACTATTTATAATGGCAGAAATCCATTCGCCGAGACGTTTACTTCCACTGTGTTGCTTGCCTCCAGATTAATGTTTCCCACATCGATACCCAGCAAACCATTTGTAATTAATGTTCCTATGTACTCCATTTCACCATCCTGATCCTGATCATAGTATCCGGCAAACACTAATTCGTAATCTCCTTTAGGAAGGAATGGTAGTATGAACTGTCCGTCGTGCTGAACCAAAGCGCTATTTACTGCATTTCGAAAAGTGATTTGATCAGTACCTTGAGACATGGGTTCCGAATGGTCATCGTAAGCGCCTGCCTGATATGCATACACTACTACTTTTTCACTGATTCCACTATTTCCTTCCAGCTTACCCATGAGAGATCCTGTGTTGAGTCGGGCCATCACCCTTATTGCATTTGTCAGATTATTATCTGAGGTGAACTGGTATTTTACGGCAGTATTTGAAGAGTCCATTTTAATGCCCTTTCGCAAATCAAAATCCATGACAATGACCGAAGACATATCTTCCTCCACATTAAAATTTGTACTGAGATTTAATCTCTTTTCCAGTTGTGTACTAGGTGCCAGATTGTGCTTGCTGCCATCAGATGTAGTAATATAACATCCTGGTGAATTGCCCCACATGTCCGATTGTAAGTCGAGTGCTATTTCAATGTTTTTATAGCTTCCTACATCGATATTTGCATCGCCAATTATTTTAACATTTCCATTTTGATACGCTAGTAAATCGATAGTGATTTTTTTGTCAAGAAGGTTCGAATCACTGTCTGCATAAATTCCAGCAATCGTGACGTATGCACCGTTTATTTCGGGGTTGTCGATCGGTGCATCTGTGACTTGAAACTGTACTTGCCCTTTAGGTAATACACCGCTTAAAGGATCATCTTCTTTTTCGCAGCTACTCCATATGGTTGATAGGGAAAATAGGCCCATGCATAGCATGAGCATGTGCAATGATGCTTTCATTATAAATAATTTGTTTGGTTTCTTAATTTGAAAAAAGTAAACCTGAAAAGCCAGGTCTTAATTGATAAAAAGAAAGGATAGAATTGCTACAATCGGATTTCTTTTAATTTTCAGATAAGTTGCGATAAAAACGGCCCGTTCTTTTTCCTTATTGTTATGAAATATGTTAAACAAATTCGATTTAACATTTAATCGTCAATACCTACTGCATGAAAATGGAGGGGAGCCACAGAACCATTTCTGGCCAAACTACAATAAGGATGAGCATAAGCAACATGGGAATGAGAAGGAGTACCACATTTTTTAAGGCGTCTACCACTTTTATTCCACCCAAAGCACAGGTGATCAATAGACACAAACCATACGGAGGTGTCACAAGACCAAACGCCAGAGATACCACCCCAATGATGGCAAAATGAATCGCATCCATTCCAACTGAATCAGCTACAGGCCAAAGCACTGTTCCTAGAATAATAATGGCAGGAATTGCATCAATAAACATCCCAATGATCAGGAAGCTAAGAGCGATCATGAGACCCGTTGTAGTGAATCCAAGATTTAATTCGGCAATTTGACTGACAATTGCTTCCGGCACTTTAAAAAAGGCCATTAGAAATGCGAATGCTGAAGCAGTACCCACCGCAAACAATGCAATCGACGCAAATCGGCCCGATTCATACATGACTTCCATTAGCTTTTTCCGATCCAGGGTTTTATATACCACGACTCCCAGGAACAGAGAATAGAGAACGGCAATCATTGAGGCTTCTGTGGCAGTAAACCATCCACCGGCAATGCCTCCTACGATGATGATCGGTGTCATCAGGGCAATGATTGCATTGGCAAAGCTTGAGATGAAGGTCTTAAATGTGGGGAAAGGAGATCGGGGGTAGCCTTTTCGCTTAGCAAAAAAGTACATGGTAATCATCATCGAAAGTCCAATGATAATGCCAGGTATGACGCCTGCAAGGAATAGAGAGCCAATGGACACTGACATGACGCCTCCCCAAATAATCATCAACACGCTGGGTGGAATAATGACGCCCATCACTGACGAACAAGCTGTGACTGCCACAGACATAGAGGTGTCATATCCTTCTTTTTTCATGGCCGGGATCATCAGGGCCCCTATACCAGCAGAGTCAGCGGTAGAGGAGCCAGAAATGCCGGCAAATAGCATGCTCACTACAATGTTGACATGGCCAAGTCCTCCTGGCAGAAAACCTATAAGTGCTTTAGAAAAGTTGATTAATTTATCAGTGATCCCGGCAGCGTTCATCAGATTTGCCGCCAGTAGAAAAAATGGGACAGCAAGTAGAATAAAAGAATTGAAGGACTTGAACATTTCTGTAAATAACAGAGTCACCGTCAGCCGCTCATGAAACATTAAAATGGGAATCGTGGCCAGTCCCAGAGCAAAAGAGACAGGAACTCTCAACAGTACAAGCACTAAGAAACTGGTCATCAGGATTAAAGCCACCTCAAGAGGTCCCATTATATTTCTTTTTTATTGTTGAAGTGGTCGTAGATTTTCTCAGTTAAGAATAAAATCCAACTTAAACCTGCAATAGGCCATCCAATATAGAGTGTGAGCATCGGAAGACCGGCAATTTCAGAGTATTGGCTACTGCCAAATTTTGCAAATGAAAAGCCACCAATGAGAAAAATCATCGCGAAGAATAGCATAAAGCACAGCAAGACGAACTCTATTCGACGACCCACCGTTTCTGACATTCTGGGTAAGATGTCAACGTTGAAGTGCGAACCATCCCGAACCGCAATAGTAGCTCCAATAATAATGATCCACACAAAGGCAAACCTTGCAATTTCCTCTGTCCAAATATATCTTGGAATAAAGTCAACAAATCTGCTGACAACTTGCAGAAATACAGGAATGAGTAATAAAACCATTAGAGCGGTTAAAATGCCCTTTAGCAAACGAAAATAAAGTGCTGAGATCTGATGCAGTATAGTTGGATAGCGGGTATGGGACATCTAGTTTAGGTTTTGATTTGAAGGGGCCAGATTATTGATGGCTTCGAGAATGCTCTCTGCACCAATTTCCTCTGCAAATGTTCGTTTTACAGGTGCTGCCAGTTCCAACATTTTATTCCTTTCGGTAAACTGGTGCACATTTATTTTTCCTTCTTCCTCCAGACGAATTAATGTCGGATCGTCCTGACCCATTTCAATACTGCGTTCATAGGCCATGGCTTCTTCACCTGCTTTGAGTATGGCATCCTGAAGTTCCTGTGGAAAAGTCCTAAATCGCTTGGCATTAAAAAATAATGGTCGCACGATATAAGAAACAGCAGTAACAGAAACATCTTCGGCGACCTCATACCACTTTAGTAAATCGATGACAGCCGCCGAATTTTCGGCACCTTCAATGACCCCTGTTTGAATAGCATTGTAGACTTCTGCACTACTGATCACGGTCGGCGTGGCACCTAATGCCTGAAACATGCGCGACTGAATCGGTGACCCCATAACCCTCATGTCGAAACCCGCTAACTCCTCCATATTTCTAACCGGCCTGCTCCCAAATATGTGTCGCTTTTCTCCTCCTCCATATCCCAGAATCAGTACATCCGCCCGATCCAATACATCTTGCTTGGCCGTGGCAAAAACATCAGCTTCAATGGATTGAAGGTAATGATCAGCATCTTCAAATAGAAAGGGAATGTCCATGATCGTCACCATTTCAGAAAATGTAGAAGCATGTGAGGGAGCAACGACCGCAAAATCTACGACTGCACCAATATTCATGAAGGCAAAAAACTCTTTTTCTGTACCCAATTCACCATTCGCATGTAAGACAAATTCGACGTCAACAGGACCCTGGTAATAACTTTCGACTAATTCAATAAATCGCTTGAGTGCCTTTGTGTAGGCGTGATTATGATCAAACTGTGAGGCACCGTGAAGAACGATGGTACTGTCGGTGTATTTGCGGGACGATATACTAAAGAGTAGTACGACGCTACCCAGCATCACCAGTACTGTGAAAAATGTATATAGACTAGCCTGTTTGTTCATTTAGGTCGGACTGGACAGCATTAATATCTAATGATAACAAAAATTCAGGAGAACAGGATCACGTGAAAAGAGGTGTGAAATTGCATCTTCAGATATTCCTAAACTGTATTTGCTATATTGCTGATACTTTGGATCTATTATGGCCCCAGCTCTTGGAAGACGACTAGCAACAATAATGTTTGCCGATATGGTGGGATACTCTGCCTTGGTTTCCAACGATGAACATTACGCCAAATTACAACGTGAGAGAATGCGAAGTGTACTGGATGTGCACGTTCAGACCAATCAGGGTATTATTATCCAGTATTACGGAGACGGGGCTCTGGTGAGTTTTCATAGTGCAGTTCATGCAGTGGACTGTGCAAGTGCCGTACAGGATGAGTTGCAGAAGGAACCCTTGGTTCCAGTGCGAATTGGCTTACATATGGGTGATGTTCTATTCGAGGAAAACGGTGTGTTCGGTGATGTTGTAAACATTGCATCACGCATCGAAAGCATGGCAATACCCGGATCTGTCTTGTTGTCTGAAAAAGTGTGGACGGAGCTACTCAGTCATCGAAGGATAAGTACCCGGTCAATGGGAAGTTTTTCTCTAAAGAACATACCAGACCCGGTGCAATTGTTTGCTGTGGATAAGGTAGGTGTGGTTGTGCCCGGCCCAGGAGATCTACAAGGAAAGGGTAGACAGGTTTTGAGAAAGATCGCAGTGCTACCCTTTGTCAATATGAGTAGCGATCCTGATAATGAATATTTTAGTGACGGCATTACCGAGGAAATTTTGAATGCCCTGGTTCCCATCAAGGGGTTGAAAGTCACTTCAAGAACTTCCTCATTTGCATTAAAGAACACAAACTTATCAATTAAAGTGATTGCAGATGAATTGGGTGTAGATGTAGTTTTGGAAGGTAGTGTCAGAAAGTCTGGTTCCAGAGTGCGAATTACGGCACAATTGATTGATGCCACCAAAGATGTTCATATTTGGAGTGAGACCTTCGATAGGGACTTTAATAATGTTTTTGAAATTCAGGACGAGATTTCAGAAGCTATTGCGTCCAAGATGAGGGTATTGCTGAGTGATGGCAAAGTTGTCAAAAGTGTGGGATTAAGTAGTCAGAATGAAGAGGCCCTGAAAATGTATCTAAAAGGTCGATATCATTTTAGTAAAATGACTCCACCTGATGCACTTCTAGCCATTGAATTTTTTGAGAAGGCTCAGTATCTCGACGATTCCTTCGCAGCACCTGTCGCTAATCAGGCTATAACTTATGCATATCTGGGTATAATGGGATCAATGCAGCCCAGAAAGGTATTTGAGGATGCAATAGAGTGTGCCGATAAAGCATCAAAAATAAATGATAGACTTGCACTGACCTATGTGGCCAGGGCAATGACGGCTCTATTTTACACTTGGGATCCCACAAGATCGGATGAATACATTGCAAAAGCCAAAGAAATAGGTACCAATGATTACACATTGTATTTAATAGAGTTTATGTCTTTGGTCATCCAAAAGCGTTTTTCAGAGGCGCAGAACTGCATTACTGATGCACTTATACAAGATCCTTTAAATCCCATGCTAAGGCATTTTCTTGCACAGGTATATTTTCATTATGATGATCTGGATAAATCTTTGGGAGTGACTCAGGGCATTATTGATCAATTTCCAGATTTTCGAATTTCTCTGGAATTTAAAGCATTTATCCTTTTAAGAAAGGAAAAGAATCAGGAGGCTATAGCCCAGATTGAAAAGTATCAACAGAGTACTGGAAATCCTATGCATGGAATTTCTGTACTCGGCTACTTTTATGCAAAAACTGGAAATCTGCAGGGAGCACTTGATTGCCTTGAAAAATTAGAGTTAAGAAAAATAAGGGAACCTGATCAAAATCTCAATTTTGACTATGCGATATTACATGTTGCGGTCGGCAATTACGAAAAGGCCATTGACTATCTGGAAGAATGTGCGAAAGACAGGGTGGGAATGATCCTGTTTCTCGATGTCTCATTTGTGGTATGGGATGTACTCCGCGGTAATGAAAGATACGAGGCCCTGAGAGATGACCTCGGTATTAGTCAATACGAGGCTAAATAGCACCAACATGAAGCTACAAATAGTAGATTATCACAAACGCTACTTTGAAGATTGCGTTGAAATCTTTGATAAGAATACACCCCGTTATTTTTTACTGGAAGAGCGAGAGCCTTTTATTGAGTATTTAGAAGTTACCATCTGGTACTTTGTGGTCAGATCCGATGAAACTACGGTAGGTTGTTTTGGTGTCGAATTTATCGAAGAGAAAAAGCATGCACGTCTACATTGGATTATGGTGGATCCTGATCTTCAGGGACACGGCATTGGATCATTGATGATGGAAGAGATCTTTAGCGCAATGCGAGCAAAGGGATACCGAATTATGGAAATTGATACCAGTCAGGAAGGTATTCGATTTTTCCGGAGATACCAGATCGAGGTGCTGGAGGAAATCAAGGATGGATGGGGTACAGGGATGGATCGAATCAATCTTCTCTTATATCTTTAACCTTCAAAATGGAAAGATAGTG
>JAUILM010000161.1 GCA_030432855.1 Bacteroidia bacterium | reverse complement strand
TGCAGGCCCAGGAGCGGTGGATCTATGGTACGGTGACTGATGCCCGGACGGGTGAACCGCTCATATCTGCAACCTTGCAAAGTAATGTGGATTCGGATGTCACGGACTTTGAGGGAGCCTATGGTCTCACCCTTGAAGGCCAGGGAGATACAATCCATGTGCGATACCTGGGCTATACACCATACATGCGCATCTTTCAATCTATCGACGTTGATTCTTTACAACTCGACATTCAAATGGCTTCCGATAGCAGCTTGCTGCAAGAAGTGACGGTTTCAGCCGGCAGATTTGAAAAACCTCTGGGAGAAAATACGGTGTCGCTGGATATCATCAAACCAGAGCTGCTTGAACAATCTAATACTACTTCAGTTGATGAGGTCCTGAACAAAGTGCCGGGCTTCAATATGGTCGATGGACAAGCCAATATCCGGGGAGGAAGCGGGTTCTCGTACGGAGCAGGGAGCAGGGTGCTTATGCTCGTTGATGACATTCCAGCGTATCAGGCCGATGCTGGTTTCCCTAACTGGGATGACTTCCCCATTGAAAATATCGCACAAATAGAGGTGGTCAAAGGAGCAGCCTCGGCATTATATGGATCTTCGGCATTGAATGGAGTGGTCAACATGCGCACGGCCTATGCCACCGATCAGCCGAGAACAAAGGCCTCCGTTTTTTATGGCACCTATCTACATCCGAAAGATGCGGTGAAGAAGTGGTGGTCAAAGGCTCCCCATGAGTATGGGGCCAGTATATCGGATGCTCGAAGACTGGGTAAACATGATCTGGTGACGGGTCTGTATTACCTGGATAGAAATAGTTTTCAACGAGAAAACTATGATCAGTACGGACGTTTCAATCTGAAGTGGAGATATCAACCTAACAATAGACTCACCGTTGGTTTAGGGAGCAATTTTAATCGGGGAATCGGACAGGATTTCTTCTTTTGGCAGAATGCAGAAGAAGGAGCTTACCGAGGCGATAGTTCGAATTACTCCACATCAGACTATGTTCGGTTTTCCATTGATCCGTATGTGAAGATGCTCTCAAAAAATGGTGACAGACATGAGTTCAGAGGAAGAATCTTCGATGTCGATAATCGAAATAATGAGAATCGCTCCAATAGTTCAACCCTGTACTATGGAGAATATCAATACCTAAACTTCATTCCATCACTGGATGCCTTGGTGACGATGGGAGTCGTAGGTATCCATACGGCCGTAAATGCCGAGCTATATAGTGATGCTACATTGACCTCTGATAATCTGGCGCTATTCGTCCAGCTGCAGAAGAAGTGGTTTGACAGACTCACTGTGGAGGCCGGAATGCGTTTTGAAAAGAATGTAGTTGTAGGTCCTCAGCAAGTTGGGAATCAGATAGTTGAAGATCCCAAAGTGAAGGAAAGTAAACCGGTCTTTCGCCTGGGATTGAACTATCAATTGGCAGACTATACTTACCTCAGAGGATCCTGGGGACAGGGATACCGATATCCTACTATTGCAGAGAAGTACATCAGTACTTCCTTTGGGGGCACGATCATATCACCCAACTTGGATCTTATGTCCGAAACGGGCTGGAGTGCAGAGATAGGCTTAAAGCAAGGCTTTAAGCTTGGCGGTTTGCAGGGCCTTTTTGACGTAGCCGCCTTCTGGACAGAATATGAGGATATGATGGAATTCGTATTCACGGGTTTGATTAAAGGCTTTCAGTCGCAAAATATTGGAGATACCCGGGTGAAGGGTGTAGATGTCAGCATCAATGGTCGGGGTAACCTTTGGGGCCTACCCACCACCTTAATAGCAGGTTACACCTTTATAGATCCAAGGTTTCAGGAGTTCACAGATGCTATTGACAATAGTTCATCAGTGAATTACAATATCCTGAAATACCGATCAAAGCATACCGCAAAGATCGACGCTCAGGTTACCTTTGGAAACCTGGATGTAGGTATTAGTGTGCAACAGGCCAGCCGACAGGAAGCGATCGATGCCATCCTGCAAATCATCGTGCCGGGTCTTGCGGACTTTCGTGAAGAGCACAGGGGCTACACATTTTCGAACGTGCGTCTACGCTATCATTTGAACAAACAGTGGACTCTTTCAGGGTTAGTGAATAATGTCTTTAATGCAGAGTACAGCGAACGACCAGGATTGTTGGCAGCACCCCGAAATGTCGTCTGTCGGCTAGACTTACAGTTTTAGACGACAATAATGAACCAGATCATCCGTATTTACATTGGGAAATCATATTGATTAATTAGATATCATGAAGTTTATACTATTAGCCATACTTATTATCGCCTGTAAACCAAATAGCCAGGAGGCACTTGGTACGACAATCGCTCCAGATTCTATTACACTGGAATCAGGTGATTTAAATACTGAGTCATTAGTGAGTGATGATGAAGGTAAGGGTGTGCAAGAGGCTGAAATTCAGTTTCCTGTGGGAGTTGATGAAAGTGGAGGTTCTAAGGTAGAGCCTCCGGAAATTAGGCAGGAAGATGCTAATCCCGCAGCTATATCGCTGGAGGTTATTGAAGACGAGGTGTTAGACTCTAATGACAACTCAGATACATCATCAGATACCAACTCCAATAAGCTTAATGAGGATCAAGCCAATGTGATTATCACACCTACTGAATCCGCAGTGGAGGATACTGAGAAGTCGGAGGTCTTGGTAGTAGATCAGACTTCCAACCTGCATACAGCATTCGATGAGATACTTAAAGAGTATGTAGATGCAGCTGGTAATGTGGACTACAAGGGTTTGAAAGCCAATCAGCCAAAGTTGGACAATTATCTGAAGGCCTTGTCTGAGAGTCCGGTCCAGTCAGATTGGTCTAAGGACGCGCAGCTGGCATATTGGATTAACGCATATAATGCCTTTACGTTGAAGTTGATTGTTGATAATTATCCTTTGAAGAGCATCATGGACCTGGAAGAAGGCAAGGTATGGGATAAAAAGTGGGTTAATCTGGCTGGTAAGGTGTATTCACTAAACGAGATAGAACACGAAATAATCCGACCTCAATTTAATGAGCCTCGTATCCACTTTGCTGTAAATTGTGCTGCGGCCTCTTGTCCTCCTTTAGCGGCTCAGGCCTATTCGGCTGATAATCTTGAATCTCTTCTGGCTGAAAGAACGAAAAGCTTCATTAATAATAGTCAGTACAATCAGATTAGTACATCAGGCGCTGAGGTTTCAAAAATTTTCGATTGGTATGGATCAGACTTTGGGGATCTTGTCAGCTACCTGAACAAATACAGCAATACTGCTATCAAGAAGAATGCGAGCGTGTCATTCAAGGAATATGACTGGAGTCTTAATAGTCAATAGGTCCTGGCTCATCTTAGCAGAGTGATCTAATATTGCCGGCAAGTCCGGTACACTCTTTCTGTGATATTCATTATTTTCCCACTATGAAAATAGTGGTACTTGATGGCTATACAGTGAACCCCGGTGATTTAAGCTGGAAGCCAATTCAAAAGATGGGAGATGTCACCATTTATGATCGCACGGCTCCTGATGAAATTGTAAGTCGATCAAAGGATGCTGAGGTTGTGATTGTAAACAAGGTGCGGATATCTGGAAAAGAGATGGATGGTATACCTAATCTGGGAGCAATTTGCCTTCTGGCTACCGGATATGACAATGTGGATGTCGATGCGGCGCGCGAGCGAAATATTCAGGTTTATAATGCCGTCGGTTACGGTTCTGAATCGGTAGCTCAGCACGCTCTGGCAATGATGCTTAACATTACCAATCGTATCGAGCTTCACCATCAGTCTGTACAACGTGGAGATTGGGGAGCTCAGGATGATTTTTCCTATTCACTCCATACCGTTACAGAGCTCAAGGGTAAGACACTGGGACTGTTAGGCTACGGAAAGATAGGGGAGCGCGTGGGAGAACTGGCCAGAGCTTTTGGTATGAAGACTATCGCGTACACCCGATCCGGTGTCGATGATAAGAATGTGGAAAATGTCACACAAAAGGAACTGTTTGTGCAATCCGATTTTTTGACACTGCACGCCCCGCTAAATGATGATTCCAAAGAAATTATCAACAGAGACTCCCTTGCTCTGATGAAAGAAACAGCTTATCTTATTAATACAGGAAGAGGTGGATTGGTCAATGAGGCTGATTTGATTCGAGCTGTGACAGAAGGTGGCATCGCGGGTGCGGCTCTTGATGTGGTTTCTGTCGAACCACCAAAAGACAAAAATCCAATCATGCATGTGAAAAATATTTGGGTGACACCTCATATGGCCTGGAGAAGCTTCGAAGCCAGATCTGCCTTGATACGGATTGTCGCTGAGAATATTCAGTATTTTAAGGAAGGTAAGGACACTACCAATCAGGTCGTATGACAAAAGAAAAACGCCATAACACCCGATCGTTTTTGCTGCTGTCGGCAGCCACGATTTTGATCGCCTCCGGTGTATGGTTTGGTTTGTCAAATCCTAATGAAGCATCTACCCGGGACAGGGGACTCCGGACGACTGAGAAGATTCGGGCAGTACATTATTTTGGAAGGTCGATGGAGCATCAGGAAGACTTTCAGATTATCTCTTCCAACCATGTGGAGTATCTGGTACTGGTACCTTATGGCTATCAATCTACCTACGATAATCCTGACCTGTCGTTCAATCGAAGGAGACGCAGAACCAACGTGAGTCGGGACTCCATGTACGTGGAGATCGCCAGACAGGCTGATGCGCAAGGCCTCAATCTCATTATAAAACCACATATATGGATGCGCACCAATTCAGACAAATGGCGCTCCGATATTGACTTCAAAACGGATAACGAATGGAACACCTGGAAGTCTAATTATAAGAATTTCATTATACACTATGCGAGGCTAAGTGAGCAGGTGGGAGCCACTCATTTTTGTATTGGGACTGAGTTGGCATCAGTCACCCGATCACATCCGGAGTTTTGGATCGATCTGATCGGCGAAGTGAGAAAGGTATATTCGGGCAAAGTGTTTTATGCAGCTAATTGGTATCGCGAGTTTGAGAAAATTACATTTTGGGACCATTTGGATTACATCGGAATACAGGCCTACTTTCCACTCTGCCGAAAAGAGAACCCTTCCCTGGAGGATATTAGGAGAGGATGGAAGCCACACGTCGCAAATATCAGGAAGCAAAGCAGGAAGTATAACCGACCCGTACTGTTTACTGAAGTAGGGTATAAGAGCACGGAGGATGCGGCCGTAGATCCCTGGGAATGGATTGATCATGAGAATACTGAAAAATGGAAGCCTTCACACGATACTCAGGCTCTCTGTTATCAGGCTATGTTCGAGTCATTCTGGCATCAGAGTTGGTTTGCCGGTGCTCTAATATGGCAGTGGAGAGGAAATCATCAGGAGGTAGGCGGCCTGGCAGATCTCGATTTTACACCTCAGAATAAGCCCGCTCAACAGATTATTTCAGACTGGTTTGCCAAGAAATAAAAAGTGTCACCTTCCTACGAAGATGACACTGGATTTTTCATACACACCTAGATGGTATATCTAAGGTATTAATCTTCTAAAACTGGAATCCGAAGCACCTGACCAGGATAGATTTTATCCGGATCGGAAAGCATTGGCTTATTTGCTTCGAAGATTACAGGGTACTTCATTGCATCACCGTAGTGAGCTTTAGCAATTTTAGAAAGAGAATCACCACTCTTTACTTCATAGAATGTGGCTTCGGGAGCTGGAGTTACAACAGAAATGCGATCATCAACGGTAGCAATGCCTGCCACGTTACCCAACGCCAGAATTATTTTTTCCTTGTCAGCCTGAGATTCTGTTTGACCATATACTGTCACTACATCATCAGCGACATCCAGGTCCAGATCCTCGATAGGAAGACCAAGGCCATCAACCACACCTCGCAGGGCAATCAATTGTTGCTCTTTGCGTGCTGCTGCTTCTTCAGCTGCTTCAGCCGCTTTGGTCTCTGCAGATTTGAAGATGTTAGAACCTGCCTTCTTTAAGAATGAAAATAATCCCATTAGTTTCAAAATTTTATAGTTAAAAAAAGAATTACCAACCTAATACCGGGAGTTCGTAAAGACGTGCTTGGAGCTGCCCTCTGTACTACCAGATACTGTAAGGGAAGCAACGATTAGATCTGTCATTTGGAAGTCTCGACGAAGATAGCAAAATAATCTACCTGAAATCGCCATTTAAAGGGTTAGAGAAGCACAAAAATGTGCCGATTTCATTGATATAGCACGCAATAGACATGAAAAGTTCACTTTAGAAGAGAAATGAACCTCATATTATCATAACTTGCCATGTCAACTTTGATAAAAAGGTTATATTTGCGCAACTTTTTCGAAACGGTTATTTAATTAAACCTAGAACATGCAAGGTAAAGGAGTAGTTAAGTTTTTCTTGGTGGTGATGGCACTTGTTTGTCTGGTACAGTACCTTCTGATACTTCCTACCCGAAAGGTAGAAAAACAGGCAGATGCCGTGGCTATGGAGGCCGCAGCAAACATTACCGATGAGGGCGATGCTCGCACAGCTTCAAAAGCAGCCAGAGCAGCTTATCTTGATTCGATGTCTTCTGAGGAGATTTTCAGCATTCCATTGATCAAGAAGTACACGTATGAAGAGCTAAAAAGACAACAACTTGCTTTCGGATTGGACCTGAAAGGAGGAATGAGTGTCACGCTGCAGGTGGACCTGCGGGACTTCATAAGAATCATGTCGAACGATAGTAGGGATCCTACATTCTTACAGGCCCTCGATAATGCCGACGCTGCATTGAGATCTGCTCAGTCAGATTATGTGACTTTGTTTGCCAATGAGTTTCAAAAGATTGCGGGTGAAAAAACACTGGCCTCAATCTTTTCAAGAAATCCGGCCCTCAGAGAAGATATTAACTTCGAAACTACAGACGCTCAGGTGATAAACCTCTTGCGTACTCGTGCTGATGAGACGGTTGATCTTACCTTTAAAAGACTGAGAGATCGTATAGATAAACTGGGTGTCGTACAGCCAAATATCTCTCTGGACGCAGCGCGTGATCTTATCATTGTGGAGTTGCCGGGCATAGATAATCCCGAGAGAGCCCGAAATATGCTGCAAAGTGCGGCAAAGCTTGAGTTTTGGGAGGTTTATCGGGTGTCCGATCCCAATCTGCTCCAGGCTTTCATTGATGCCGATGCACGGTTAAAGAGATTGGAAGAAGGGGATACCACTTCGCTGGATACACCGGTAGCAGAGGAGGTGATCATAGATTCGATCTGGACACCTACTCTGGATAGTCTGGGGAATGCCACGGGTGATTCCACCTTGCAGGAGATAGAACGAGTGCAACCCAATGATCCACTGGCTGATCGCGGTCCCCTTTTGCGAGCCCTGCAATTAAATCTGGGTAATCAGGAAGGTATGATCTCTTTCCCACTCTCGGTCATGGGTGTGACCGATAAGAACAAGCGAGATCAGGTCATGGGCTATCTGCAACGACCTGAAATCAAGAGACTGTTTCCTCAGGATGTAAAATTCCTATGGAGCCAAAAACCCGTGAAGGATTACATCTCGGGTGAGATGACGAATCAATACTCGCTGTACGCAATTAAGAAGCGAAGAGGAACTGATGATCCTCCACTGGCCGGTGATCATGTCACCAGAGCCACTTCTCAACCAGATCCTACCACACAAGAGGTCATGGTGAACCTCAGTATGGATAATCAGGGTGCTCGTATGTGGGGAGAGATGACAACCAAAGCCGCTCAGGATAACAATCGGGAGATTGCCATTGCGCTGGATGATGAAGTAGTATCTGCACCACAGGTAAATGAGCCTATCACTACTGGGGATTCAAGAATCTCCGGAGATTTTGCCATACAGGAAGGTCAGGATCTTGCCAATATTTTGCAGATTGGTAAACTACCTGCCAAACCGAAAATTATTCAGGAGAATACGGTGGGACCATCTTTGGGGGCTGAGAACATTAGCCGGTCGCTAAATTCTCTGCTCATTGGTTCTATTTTATTGCTGGTCTTTATGATATTCTACTACGGTACTGCGGGTATTGTGAGTATCGTCGCATTGATTGCTAACCTGTTTTTCATTTTTGGAGCCCTGGCGTCGTATGGTACGGTGCTTACCTTACCGGGTATTGCCGGTATCCTTTTGACCATTGGTATGGCAGTGGATGCCAACGTCATCATTTATGAAAGGATACGGGAGGAACTGCGTGCCGGTAAATCGACACTGGTAGCGATCACGGATGGATTTAAGAACAGTTATAGTGCCATCATCGATGCCAACGTCACCACGATCCTCGTTGCATTCGTTCTCGTATACTTTGGAATGGGGCCGATCAAGGGATTTGCCGTCGTTCTTATCATCGGTGTGATTTTCTCACTCTTTACCGCCGTGCTCTTTACAAGATTGCTGATCGATTGGTGGACAGGAGGTGGACGAAACATTACCTTCTGGACAGGTGCGTCAGAGCATCTGTTTGCCAACTTGGATATAGATTGGTTGGGTAAGCGGAAGGTGGCCTATATAGTGTCCGGAGTTATCATTGTGGCCGGACTGGTATCATTTGTCACTCGGGGATTTGACCTTGGAGTCGATTTCAAGGGAGGATATTCGTTCCAGGTTCAGTTTGATGACAATGTCAATGTGGATGCCGCAACCCTCAGAACGGAACTGGAAACTGCCTTTGGATCTACACCCGTAGTGAAGCCGGTGGATACAGAGAATACGTATAGTGTTGTAACTGATTACCTGATTGACAGTGATGATGAAGATGCACAAAGTCAGGTAATGGCAACCTTACATGAGGCCTTAGGACCACAACTTGGTAATGTGCCCTTTGAGGATTTTATAGATGGAGATGCTACGGGAAGTCATGTGATTAGCTATAGTAAGGTAGGTCCTACCATTGCTGATGATATTAAGGAAACGTCGGTATATGCAACGATCTTTGCCCTGTTACTCATATTCCTCTACATCTTTATTCGATTCAGTAAGTGGCAATATAGTATGGGTGCGGTCGCTGCACTCTTCCACGATACATTGATTGTGTTGAGTGTATTCTCACTGTTGTGGAATGTGGTTCCCTGGTCCCTGGAGATTGATCAGGCATTTATCGCAGCCCTATTGACAGTGATTGGATATTCTATCAACGATACGGTAGTTGTATTTGACAGGATTCGTGAATTCTTGAATACTTATACCAAGAAGTCTAAAACTGAAGTCATTAACATGGCTATCAATAGTACGGTAAGTAGGACGGTGATTACATCGTTTACCACACTACTCGTTGTCACGATACTGTTCGTCTTTGGTGGATCAAGTATCAAAGGTTTTGCCTTTGCACTATTGGTGGGTATCATCGTGGGTACCTATTCGTCCATCTTTGTGGCTACACCGATCGTTCACGACCTTACTGGTGAGATGGTAGCGAAGGAGGTGAAGAAGAAGCATTTCTCCAAGGCAGTGAAAGCATAAATAAATAGGAAATCGGGAAGAAATTTTCCCTGTAGAGATAGAAGCCTGCATCATGAAAACATGGTGTGGGCTTTCTTTTTTGGTCCGATATTGCATTGTTTCAGCGTCTAGTCGGGTAAAATGTAGTTGCGTGTATCGGTATAAAAAACTATTATTAATCCACCGACGTTATT
>JAUILM010000962.1 GCA_030432855.1 Bacteroidia bacterium | reverse complement strand
GGTAATATTCTGGAAGAAGTACCGATGCCGCCTTTGAATCCCAGGCAGGAGGTACCTACACCAGCTCCCACAGATCCCTCGGTTACCTGACCGGAAGTTGCAGAAGCTAAGGCCTGCAACATATCGTCCCTGGTCAAATGTTGGCTACGAATATCATTGAGCCATCCGTCATTGGTCTCTCCCACGACAGCATTTACACTGCGCACTTTTTCATTTTCTTCAAATCCAAACGTATAATCAATAAGAGCATCAATACCAGTGCTGACATTTAGAGTGTTCGTGAGCAGAATAGGTGTTTCCAAATTACCAAGTTCCTTAACCTGAGGATATCCGGCCAGCTTTCCAAATCCATTGGCCAGATGAATCGCAGCCGGCACCTTGTGCTGAAAAATATTCCTTCGATGAGGTATTATTGCTGTAGCACCCGTGCGCACACTATCTCCAGATATTACAGTCACATGCCCCACCTCTACCCCCAAGACGTCGGTGATCGCATTGAGCTTTCCGGTCTTCAGTACACCGATCTCAATTCCATAATCACGTGCTCTTTCTTGTGCAAACGTAGATGAAGAAGTACCCATAATTAGAGTTAGAATCATAAAGTAGCTTATAAAACATAGTCGACGAACCATCAGATACATCATTTAACACGATAAAACATACCTCGGGATGCAGGCCATACCGGTTTAAAACCGTACCGTTCATACAATCTGTATGCATCTCCGTCGGCGATCAAACTAACATAAGAAGGCAAGACACAAATATCAACCACCTGGCAAAAACATCCGCCATCACCAATTAAACGTCCCATTCCAACTACTTCTTTATCTTTTTTTACATGTACCATGTATAATGAAGCAGCCAATCCCCTTGTGGCAGCATCAGTGGATTTTGGAGACAGTCCGCACTCCCTCCTTAAATACTGATATACGTCTGGTAGTACCTGACTTTCAACGAGGGAAAAAGAATCGTTGCGCATGCGATCATCAATTTACTATCTATTAAGATAATACAGGGAGCAAAGAGCACCAATATTTCCAGCCTTTCTTCTACCTGATAAATGTGACAACCAATACATATGAGACTATCAGCAAAGGACGGTGTATGAACAAAAATATTTTATCTTGTTCAGCTTCAACTGATACTGCGACACATAATGAGATCAAAAATCCTGGGTCTGGTACTTGGACCACTATTATTCCTTTTGGCTCAGTACGTCTTTCCTACAGAAGGACTTTCTCCTGAGGGAAGATCCGTGCTGGCTGTGACTCTATGGATCGCTGTGTGGTGGATTACAGAAGCTATTCCCATTGAAGTGACCAGTTTACTTCCTATCGTGCTTTTTCCCCTCACCGGTGCTTTGGGAATACGAGACACTACAAGTTCCTTCGGACATCCCTACATATTCCTTTACGTGGGTGGCTTCATACTGGCCATGGCTATCGAGCGATGGAACTTGCATCGCCGCATTGCACTCAAAATCATTCAGCTGATCGGGACAAACATAAAGCGAATCATCCTGGGGTTTATGGTCGCTACTGCGTTTCTATCGATGTGGATCTCTAATACAGCCACCTCGGTGATGATGTTGCCCATTGGTCTGGCCATCATCTCTCAGCTGAAAGATAATCCTGACACGGTTGAAAATGAAACCACCATTTTTGGCAAAGCCTTGATGCTCGCTATTGCCTATAGTGCTTCTATTGGAGGGGTAGCCACTCTTATCGGAACACCTCCCAATCTCGTACTGGCCGGGATTATCAAAGAACTGTATAATGTAGAGATTACCTTTTCACAGTGGATAGTGCTGGGTCT
>JAUILM010000160.1 GCA_030432855.1 Bacteroidia bacterium | reverse complement strand
AATTTTTCCATAGAGTATCAGGGTAAATACAATCCTGAAAAACTTACACTGCCAATGAGTTCGACAGAAGACGAAAGGTGGGTTCCGGCAGAATTTAGAGATCTCACTTCTGCTGAAAAACAGGGCATAACCCGATCGTATTATAGTTCGGTGGAGTACATGGATCGAAATGTGGGCTATTTACTGGATGGCTTAGACCGACTGAATTTAGCTGAAAACACGCTGGTGATTTTTGTAGGAGATCACGGATATCTACTCAATCATCATGGTCGGTTTGAGAAGCATATGATGTGGGAAGAATCGGTCACCACCCCTTTGATCATCAGGGGGTATCGACAGGGTGAAACGGTCAGGGAAAGTGTGGAACTGGCCGACCTTGTACCTACCATGCTTGCCGCATTGGGTCTCGATCCTTTGGAGAAGATACATGGTAAACCCCTGCAGGGCTTGTTGAAGGGCGAGGCAACATCGCACCGGGAATACATTTTTTCGGAATATCTGACGGACAATAAGGCGATGATCACCGATGGAAAGTGGAAGTATATATTCACAACCGGCAAAAGAGACCTGGGCTCAGGATATGAAACGGGATTAGGGCCTTCGGGCATATTACACCGATTATACAATATGGCAAACGACCCGGGTGAAACCAAGAATCTGGCGGCAAAATCCGAGTACAAAACGGATCTGGATCGACTACAAAAAGCACTCCTAACCCGATTTAGAGAAACACATCCACTATCACATTCGATTTCAGAAGATCTTTCGGTGGAAGAACAGCTGGTTTTATTCTGTGAACCCCCCGAAGGCGAAGATCCTGGAAGTTTCTAGGACTGACGTACTCTACCTCACCAGATTCACCCAAAGTGCGGACCATTGTCTGGCAACTTTTTTCCAGGAAAATCTTGGAGCATGGGCCAGCTGTTGGCATCGGTCACTTACCTGTCTTCTATACGCATGATCATTTACTATCGCGATCATCTCTTTTGATAACTCTACATGATCTACTCTGAACATGAGAAAGGGATTCGCTTGAATTTGTACTTCTTCTGATACAGGTAAAGTCACTGCATGATCCCTCCAAAGTACACCGGGTGCCGTATGGTTGGGGACCAGCTGGGCCGCACCTGTGGAGGCATGTTCAAAAGCCACCATGCCCCATCCTTCACCTACGCTGGTATTTATCCCCACATCACACGCATTATATAGTTTATTTAACTGCTCGTCAGTGCAGTATTCATCACCCAGTGGATTGATCAGGACATTTTCCTGAATACCAAATTCTTTAAGGCATTCCTGTAGTTCTGTTAGGTGAAAATCAGTAATGCCCGGTATATGAAATACCAGGTAAGCGGGATTTTTAAAACGGGATCTGGCATTGGCAAATCCTCTACAGGTCGAATAAAGATCTTTTCTTTCGTTGTACCGATTGGCATTTAAAATAAATAATGCTGACTCTTCAGCCCGCTTACCAAAGATCCACACACGAGCCTGCTGTTTCTGCTCAGATGTAAAGGGAAAATACATGCGGGTATCTACCCCGTGGTAGATAAATGAACATCTTTTCCTGCTATCGACGGGAAGAAATTGGCAGACCTCACTGGCCGCTTTTTCATGATATAGCACGATCGCATCCCAAGATCGAACATCCTCAGCAAAAAGACCACTTTGCATACGTCCATCCAGGGGCAGATAGGCAACATTCTTCCAGCCATTGTTATCACCAATCAGCAGTTTTTTGAAATTCTTAAGCATCCAAAAATCGCATAGTAGAAAAACGATATCCGCTTCAATCTTCCGTGCCAGATCCGCCGCTGCCTGGGCACCATACATATCACCACCCAATAGATTGTTAGGGTAGATCTTATACCTGAAGTCAAGCACGGGTCCTTTGTAGCCGATACCAATCCAGTGTATTTCAAAATCGTCCTTCAATTGCTGAAACATGGACTGAAGCACCCGGGTAAAACCCGTACCGGGCCTATACAAACCAACTGCAACTACCCGTATACGCTGCTTAATTGTGATAATTGCTCTCTTGCTAGGCAGTGAGTGTGGTTAACGTGTACATGGTCTTACCATCTACCTCAAAAGGCTGCAGTTGTAGCGTAAGGAAATTTGCTGAATCTTGTACAGTGCTACTTTCAAATCCTGTTGTGTTAGGATCGCCCAGGATGGCGGCGTAAGCATAACTCATTGAGCCCCACGAACCACAATTGAAGGCTTCAAAAATTTGTTCCAATCGTACAAGTTGTAATCCCGCACCCTCACCCATGAGAAATTTATAGAATGCTCCGGTTGGTAGATTATTACTTCCCAAGACCTGCGTAGCAAGAATGAGTATATACTGGGAATTATTCAGATAAGGATTTAGCTCTGTGGGAACATCTGCGTTATTGGTAAAATGAAAATTCGCCTTTACTGAAAGGTCAGATCGGTCAATGATCACCATCCAGTAAACATTGGTTAGTTGATAATTTAATGAAAGACGATTGGAGCCGATTGCAATTTCTGCTCCAAGATTACGCTCATTGGAGGCGCAGATTGTTAGAGGGACGGAAGTACCCATATACATTTTGGTTTTTTGGTTATCCAGAAAAGATTTCGATATAATGATAACATAATAATTCCAAAATGAAAAGACACTGTTGCAGATTATAACGATAAAAAAAACAGGACACTATAATTGTGCCCTGTTTCTGATTTACTCACGAAGATTTCGGGGTGAAATCTCTTCGATTAAAAGGGTGTGGCTTCCTTACTCTTCAAAAGCAGGAATTCCTGGACTACGACTTCTGTAACATATTTGGTGATACCATTCTTGTCCTCATAGCTTCGGGAAGTAAGTTTTCCGCTAATGGCAACACGTGAGCCCTTCGTTACTGTATTCTGCATGTGCTCTGCGACCTTTCCCCAGGCGACCAAATTATGCCATTCTGTCGATTGGACTCTTTCGCCAGCCTTATTAAAATATACCTCGGAGGTTGCAAGGGAAACTTTTGCTAAACGGCTACCACTGCTGGTTTCGACTGTCTCCACTTCTCTACCCAGATTTCCAATAAGCTGAACTCTATTTATCAAATTTTTCATGACTTCACTTTTTAATGATTAGAAATCTCAGGCGACATTATTTACAATCATAAAGTCATGCACGATGATCTCCGTAATATATCGGGTGTCACCCTTTTGATCCTGGTATGAGCGATTGGAGAGCTTCCCCATCACTGCAATTTTTGCCCCTTTTGAAGCAAAGGATTGCAGCCGCTCGGCTGTGCGCCCCCAAGCCACCAGATTGTGCCAGGTTGTGTTCTCTACCTTTTCACCCTCCTTGTCAAAATAGAATTCATTGGTTGCCATTACTGTTTTTGAAACCTTACGACCTTTATCAAGTTCCTTGATTTCTACATCCTTACCCAGGTGACCAATTAGTTGTACACGATTAATTAAGTTTTTCATGATTAAAATATTTAGTTGTTAAATAAGATTTTCCAAATCGTGCCGATGTATTGATTGCGGCGATGACTCAAAGATGAGGGTAGCCGGATCGTTTACTCGGTTAAAAACTACTTACTTACGCCTATAATCAATTGTAATCACTTGTTGTTGTTTATATAATTGATATTCAACTATTTAAATCCATACAGATTATCGGGTATTTTTAGATTTAAAAAAGAAAACATTGGATATACATAAAGTTGTAAGGGGCTTTGTCTGGCAAAGGACAAACATATTACTTGTCCATACGTTAGAGCTAACAGTGATCTTATCCTTACATTTATCAATCTGAAAAACTTAAATCCATAGCACTATGTATCAGATATCATTGCTTCTTCTTTCGCTTACCATTTCTTTCAGTCAGGCTTGTACCACCTCACAAAATGGACAAACCGCCAGTGTAAAAAAGCAAGTTCAATTGGATGGTCTTTCCAGGGCCTACTTTGCCAGTGGTTGTTTTTGGTGTGTAGAGGCCATCTTTGAGAGTGTGAAGGGTGTTGAAGAAGTGATATCCGGTTATGCCGGAGGGCCAGAGAAAAATCCCACGTACGAACAAGTATCGAGAGGGGCAACAGGTCATGCTGAAGCAGTGGAAGTATACTATGATTCGACTATGGTAGATTATCCCACCTTATTACGGGTATTCTTCGGTTCTCATGATCCCACCACTCTCAATCGCCAGGGTCCTGATCGAGGAACTCAGTACCGGTCTGCCATTTTTTATCAAAACGATCAGGAAAAAGCATTGATAGATAGCTATATCAATGAACTCAAGACCAACGATGTTTTCGAGGGTCCGATCACCACAGAGGTAAGTCCATACACCGTTTTTTGGGATGCAGAAGATTATCACCAGGATTACGAAAAAAAGAATCCTAACAATGGGTATGTCCGTGCAGTCTCCATCCCCAGACTGAAAAGTTTTCAGGCTAAGTTTCCTGAATTACTAAAGGAAGACCACTAAGAAACCCGCAACCTGGATTGGCTGCCTACGGATGTCTGGAAAGACAGCTGAAACAATACCCTGTCAGTATCGCAGAGTAAGGGAAAATTGTATACCTTATTGTATACAATTTCTATTTTCCATTTCGTGCGTTTTGAAAGTACACATGATTGCTTCTATTGGATTTTCACCGGCCTCTTACTGCTAATTGCAGGAAGCATCCAGGGCCAGAATTATGTAAAGTCAGTTGGACCCGCCAGTGGTTCGCATCGGTTGAAGGTGCAGCACTTCACCAATGGTGATATTGTCATAGGGGACTCCGATCTTTCGGGCTTATCCAATGGCACGGGTCGCATCAAACTCTCTCGTCTGGATCATTGTGGCAGAACCTTATGGACCCAAAGCTACTTTCGGGAAGATACCTACCTCGAGCTGGTCGATATTGAAGTCAATGCTGAAAATGAGATTTTTCTCTTTGGTAGTGCATTTCAGGGATTTGCTGAACTACTTTTTTTAATGAAAGTTGGAAGTGATGGCAACCTGCTCAATTTTCAGATATATGAAACAGAGACGGTCGATCGCTTTACCTATTCAATTGACTTACAGGGGTCCCGTATCATGGTGTATGGCTTGTTGCTGGATTTTTCAACACTGAAGGAGGGCTTTGTGGCTATTTTTAATGATAATTTGCAATTTCAGTGGGCTCGAAAGTTTAGTCCGTTTGAGTCGAATGGGGAAGCGATTTTTACGAGAGATGGAGGAATCATAGGATGGTCGAATGGATACCACTACAGGCTTTCTAGTGAAGGAGATGTTATCTGGGCGGGAAAACTTTTGGATAACAGTGCAAATCCCATACCTCGTGCCGGACCCGTAGAAGTGACTGGTGGTTATCTCTTTGAAGCCCATAAGAATGGAGAAAGCCAGATCTACCAGGTAAACGATCAGGGAGAAATCAGCTGGACATCACGACGATTCTCAAGCAGCCCCTGCATCCCTGTTTTTGCGGAGGAAAATGGTCAGATTGTGCTATGGTATACGCAAGACGGCTCTACATCCCATGAACTGTCAAGGATTGTCATCTCTAGTTCAGGTGAATTTCTGGAACAATCTACCCTGAATCTGGGAATTGGATTTGAAGCAGAGGAGCTTTCCGTTTCGCATGAACTAAGCAGAACGGCCCTGGTGAGTAATAGTGTGATTGTGAAGAAGAAGAAAACAGATGTCGATGACTTCCTCATGCAATGGGAACCTGCCATTAGCTCTACATGCTTTGAGATTCAGGACTACACCGATGCTCAAGTGGGAAATGCGCTTACTATGGTACCGATAGATACACCCAGTTTTACAACCACAATGACTGCTATTCAAATCTCCCAAACCAGCATCGAATCCAATACTCTATTCCAGGGAGAGGACTTATGTGAGGGACAACCTCCCCAGGAAACTATATCGATTGATACTTTCCTCGCTTGCGAAGGTACCTGGGAGATCATGCTACCGCGCATGGATTTAACCTGGGATGATACAACGATACAAGGTAGTACAAGGATACTCAGTAAGCCAGGTACCTATAGCGCGTCCAATCAGGATTGCATGAATAGCTTGTTATATACGTATACACTGGCCAAGCCTGACTGCCAATGCGAACCTTTTCTCCCTACCGCTTTTTCTCCTAATGGCGATAGTCAAAACGATGTGCTGCAAATGTTTGGTAACTGTGACCTGACTTCTTTGAAGTTTACCGTATTTGATCGATGGGGTAACCAGATCTACAAGGGTCGCCGTACCATTGATCAATGGAATGGCATCGGTGAAAATTCACAGCAAAGTCCTCCCGGTGTATACATAGTGCATGCGGCTTTTGAATGGGCTGACAACAAGGGAAGCATACAGCAAGGATCCATGGTGCAATCTGTACTATTGATCCGATAGCTGACGCGTCTGATTGTAAAGAATCATGACATGATTATCTGACTCGAACCATTTCCTCTGCAAATCTTCAGGTATCTGTCCAGGACCAAGCGTATAAGCTCCGATCATAATATCCTGATCACCGTCCTGATCTAAGTCTCCCGCATCCAATACCATCCATCGTCCAGCATGAGCATTCTCGATTTGGTAAGGGTCGAAGGAGAGACCTCCCTTATTTTCGAGATACAGTAGACTCTGATTAAGATCTGAAGTAAAGTCCGGATAAAAGGATGAAACGAAGATGTCCAGGTCTCCATCTTCATCAAAATCACGTACCTCGCATTGATAGGCACCGTACATGGGATAGAAATACGCTTCCTCAAAAGAAAAATCACCCTGATTTATGTATATGCGAATGCCGTGGTGTGGCTTGAGTACCTGGCTGTAATCTCCATTATCTCCATTAGTGATCACCAGATCCACGTCACCATCCTGATCCATATCCACCAGCTCGAAATCTGAAACCCCATGCAAAGCATTAAAGCGTAATATTACCTTTCGCTCAAATTGACCCTTGCCTTTATTTACATAAGCAATAAGGGACTCATCTCCCTGTCCAAAGAGCACCAAAATATCATCCGAATCATTTTCATCAAGATCAATCACCTCCACTTTTATGGCGCCTGGTCTCCATTCCAGAACATGTTCTACATACTGATTGTCCGATTTCTGATACCACGATAGCCGGCCCACCTGATTACCAAATCCACAGATGATAATGTCCTCTTGCTGATCATCATTTAAGTCATGGATGGCCATATCGACAGGTCGAGGCAGTTCTTCGAAGAGCAGTGTCCTTTGAGAAAATGTAGCCAGGTCAGTGGTACCGACTGCTCCATACTGGAGATCTTTAGAATCAATAAAACCAATATCCAGCATATAAAGCTCATCTGATTGGGGATTACGAATGGTCTTTACGATGGGATTTGGCATTTTCGTGAAGTTTGTCACTTCAAGGTCTTGGTCCAACTCCTGTACTAAACCATTTATATCACCCAGATACAACCGTTGATATTGCTCATCGTAGTCCAGCATGCACACCATAGGAAACCCACCCAGGCTGGTCTTTTCCAAAGATGATTTGAAGAGTGTAGTGACAGGTAATGTTGATGTCTGTGGTAGAGGAAGAGTGTCAGGAGCCTCCCTTAAGATAAATGATTGAATTTTCACCCAGGAAGAATCAGACATGATAGGTGACTGCGGATATACATTTCCTACTTCCAGTCTCAAGGCCTCTTCCAATGGTAATCCACTTAGGGGATTGACGCCTTCCTCTCTAAATCCCATAAAATACCCCATACGCTTGAGGACGGTTTGCCAGGTGCTTTTGTCTAATTGTCCCGGAGGAACATAGGCATGACAGCTATCACAGTAAATCATGGCTAGTTCGGCACCACTCATTACGGATTCATCCCTTGATACCTCTGTTTCATTCTCCTGACAGCAAAACAATACGAAAATGACGAACATCAGGAAGGAAATCAATCGTAGAGGCTGCATTTCGATACTTTTGGCTCTATCTATCTTCATCAGTCGACAATCGATTAAAAATAAAAAGGGCCATCAAAAATATGACAGCCCTTATAATTTATGATGTTCTACTAAGATTAATATCCAGGATTTTGTGATAGTACATCCGATCCCTGCAAATCAATTTGAGATTGAGGAATTGGGAAGTATTCATTCTTTCCTGATGTGAAAGATGCACCTCCAAACTTGGTCACAAGAATATCAGCTTCATAATCCAAATAGGCGTTCAGTTCCTGATCAGCGGTTCCCCATCTAACCAGGTCAAAGAAGCGATGTCCTTCGCCAGATAGCTCAAGAGTACGCTCCATTCTGACTGCCTCTCTAGCTGATGCCTGATCAGCAAACTGAGATTCAGGATAAGTGGAAATGACGTAGTTGGCCGCATCCGATCCATCCTCATTCTTCACCCAATGCTCGCTATTCGCGGCACGCTCCCGAACCATATTCACATACGTTCTCGCCTGCTCCAGTGAACCCGCTTCGATTTCTGCTTCAGCAGCCATTAGCAAGACATCTGCAAATCGAATGATAGTGTAGTTCATGGTGGCATAGCCACGAGTCCATGAGCTACCATCGGTGAATGAATTCTCCTGAGACTTGTAATAGATGTACTTCTTAGGAGAATAAGGTCCAGCATAAGCCTGGTTTCGAATCCAATCCTTACCAGGATGTGCAATCCAATCCAGATAGGGAATACTTCTTCTTCCTATGGAATGATCGAGTCGTGGGTCCAGGTTTCCGGCATCAGGAGTAAAGGCATCCGCTGACTCCAGGCCATAGTCATGTACCAGCTCATTGGCAGCATCGTTGTACGAGCCATCCAGCAAAGGCAGTCCCTCCGCAGAAGTTCTAAACTTATTGGCCATAGTAAAGCTAGGCTGGTTAAAGCCACAGCAGTTACCAGGACCATCCGCACCCGTGTTATATGGATAGTTCAGGTCATCAAAGTAGTTTGCATTTTGCGTGCTACCGGAGTTGTTGGCAGACTCGACATCAAATACAGCCTCGGCATGATTATCATTCTCAGCATTGTAGATCTGAGCATAGTCATCCAATAGTGCATACTTAAGACCATTCACGGTGACACCATTAGCGATCACATTATCAAACCATGACTTCGCTTCACCAAATTTTCCCTGGAACAACTTAGCCTTTCCCATGTAAGCAGCGGCAGCCCACTTATTTACACGACCTGCATTACTTTGTGTTTCAGGCAGATTGTCGAAAGCATACTGGAAATCGGCCTCAATTTTATCCCAAAGATCAGGCGAATTAGGTACCGCGGGTACTTCAGTAGCCTCGACGGTTTCGTCAAAATATGGGATACTGTTAAAGTGCTTTTTTAGATCAAAATAGTAATGACCTCTTAGCATCCGGGCCTCTGCCGTAATTCTGGCTGCATCAGCAGCTGATACATCGGTTGCCTCCATCAGCAGACGCAGTACCGTGTTACATCGACTGACACCCTCGTAGCGAGCATTCCAAAAGGCATTTATATCACCACTGGTAGCGTCAATTTCATAGCGCTGAATCGGGTTGATCGCACTATAATCACCTGGGTCCGTACCTTTGTTTGCTTCACCACCGCAAATTGTTCCGGTGATCCAGTGGTTGGGTCCCTCAAATCGATTACCAAATACTCCATTCAATGCAGAGTAGGCACCGATCAGTGTTCCTTCTATACCTGCTTTAGTGGCAAGTTGTGCATTGGCCAGGGATCCTGTAGCCGGCACATCAAGGAAACTATCCTTG
>JAUILM010000159.1 GCA_030432855.1 Bacteroidia bacterium | reverse complement strand
GCGCATCCGGGATTTGTGGGAGATATTTCCCATCTATATTATAATACATTTGTTGCCAAATGGAATCATCGACTTTGGCGGGAGAGCAATATGTATTTTGGATTTAACGGACATGGAGAGATCATGAACTTTAAAATGGCTGTCCGACCTGACTGGATCGATACACTTGAATATACTTTCAAGAAAAAGTAACAGGAGTCCTCGTCGCCACCTGTTTATTCGGAATAAGCCTGCATCAATTCCACTGCACATCATTCCCTGAGATCTCTGCAGCGGTCTCTTATATGGGATAGATTAATTGTGGAAAGTGGTACGAAGCAAGGCTTGTGCTTTATTTCTGATCGGTTATTCCTGGTACGCTGTCATCCTCCTTGCACAGAAAAATTTTCAAAGAGAGTTCAATTTGACCCGTAGAGAGATAGGGGTTTTTTATGATTCTTGTATCATATATATGTAGTCGCGAGATATAGCATTTATCAGCAAGAACATGGAGCCGGGCCTGTGAATGTGATTGGCATGGCTGGCCATTGGTATGCGTTGATTGGAGGCTATGCGGATTTTATGACCAAAAAGTTATTAGCATGAGTAATTCTACTTTAGGAGTCTTGAACAGATGCAAGAGCTCACTTTTGATTCTGTTATTATGTATGATGGTTTTCTATGGACAAAGTCAAACGGTGACGGGAGATATAGTGAACAGGGTAAATCTGGGATATAATGGATGGGTAGCACTCGCCTGGGATGGCACTAATCTATTAGCTCAGAATGAAACGGACGGTAATTGGCTATATATCGACAAAAATACCGGGACTACGACACCTGCCTTTAATAACCCCGAAGGTGGCAATGTAAATGTCCAGGGATTGGCATGGTCTCCAACCCGAAATACATATTATACACTTCAGTTTGGGGTCAACCAGGGTGAAGTATGGGAACTAAATACCGACGGGACGGTAGCAAACGTATGGGATGCAAATATTTTCAATCCAAACCGACAAAGAGGCCTGACGATCGTGGATGAAGAAGTGTGGATTGGCCAGGCAAATGAAAATAGTGATCCTCCTAATGAGTTTATTTTTCGTTTTGATTTAGACGGTAATCAGCTGGGGGTTATTAGCCTGGTAGGGGGTGCAGTATCATTCTCCCGCGATATGGAGTGGGTAAATGGTCAACTTTGGATTAATGATAATGCAGGTGCTGTCATTCGGGTATATGACTATGATCCTGATGATTTAACTCTTACTCAGGTAAGAATGTTTCCACGTCAGCACTTTTCACAATTTGGATTGGCGTTTACCGGGACAGAGGTTCTTTCGGCTGGTTGGAATTACGATCAGTTATTATGGATTCAGGCAGACGAGAAGGTATTGCCAGCTGAAGAGGGAGCCGTTGGAGATACTATTTTTTCAGTACCTGGATATTTTTCCACTGCCCTGGCCTGGGACGGCGAATTTGCCTGGGGATTGAGTGAGGATGATAATCAATGGCATCAATTTGATAAATCAACAGGAGCCACAGGAGTTACATTTGCAAATCCAACCGATGCCTTAAGTTGGGCTCAGGGAGCTGCCTGGAGTTCTACCAATAATTCATTTTTTACCAATCAGAGTGGATTGGGAGATGGTGAAGTTTGGGAGATTAATAAAAATGGAGAAAAAGTCAATTCATGGTCGACAGGCCTGGGAAATGATATTCGTGGTCTGGCGATTAGAAATGATGAAATATGGATCACTATTATTGGATCTGATCAAATTTATCGCTTTGGACTCTCAGGTAATCGTTTGGAAGATGTAAGTCTGGATGTACCCATTCTTTTCTCTGGTGGTATAGAATGGGTTGACGACGAGCAATTGTGGGTAAACGATCGTGATGGTCAACATATCGCAGTGTACGATTTCGATGAGGACAACCTATCTCTTACCAAAGTTAAATCATTCCTTCTTCCCTTCTCCAGCTATTGGGGGATGGCTTATACGGGTGATGAAATGCTGGCAGCCGGTTGGGGAACAGATATACTCTATGGTCTTAGAACCGGGCAAGTTACTACTGCGACTGCTGATGCATCAGCATCTAGTCTAAAAGCTAATATTTATCCCAATCCTTTTTACCATACAACATCAATTGATGTGTCACTGGAAAAATCCGGACCTGTTGTTCTTCAGGTGTTCGATCTGGGGGGACAAAAAATTGACGAAGTCCGATATGAACATATCGCACAAGGTGATCATACCTTTCAATGGAAAGTGAATGAAAGCACTGCTATTCCCGGTTCTTATTTTATTAAACTTGTTTCGGGAGATGGATCGGCCGTTATGCATGGGATGCGTCTAAGATGATCTGTTTGAGTCATAGATGATTAGATGAGGAATCCAGGGATTCTATTTGATTAAGAAGTAAGGTCAGTTTATTGTTCGGACGTTACAGGCCGCGGAGGTTGGACTTGAGTAATAAATAGAAGTGAGTATATTTTGAGGTAGTATGTCATGTGAATATCTGATTATAAGAAGTCTATTAATTAGTGTCCTTATTTTCCTCAATGGCCTCTTGAGTGCCCAGACGGGATTTAGAGATTCCCGTATGAAAGGCGTGGATATGGCAGTGCAGGAGTTTCTTGATGATTGGTTTGTACCGGGAGGAGCTTCTGTAGCAATTAGTAAAAATGGCCGACTGGTCTACTTGAGAGGTTTCGGCAATGTGAATAATACCAGCCAGCGTAGTGTATACCCGGAAAATAAGTTTAGGGTTGCAAGTGTATCAAAGCCCATTACGGCTGTTGCTATCCTGCAGCTCATACAGGAAGGCAAGCTGGGATTTGATGATACGGTATTTGGCGTTAATGGTATTTTACATGAGTACACTGAAAGTGCCGATCAACGAATAAATGAAATAACGGTCTATCATTTGCTACATCACTTAGGTGGTTGGGGAGAGTCTCCTATGTTCAGAAGCCTGCAGGTGGCAGAAGAGATGCAGGTATCACCTCCCCCCGGACAAGAAATATTTATCCGGTATATGTTGAAGAGAAATCTTCAAAATGATCCTGGGACAAGTTATAGATATTCAAATTTTGGATATCTGGTCCTTGGAAAGATAATTGAGCGAATATCCGGCCAGACCTATGGTGACTTTGTGAATGAAAATATTTTCCAAAAAATTGGAGCGAATAGTTTTGTGTTGGCGGTTAATGATCCTGATAGTCAGGATATAGACGAAGCACATTATTTTTCAAATCACACAGCTGCCTCCATTTACGGTGATGGAAGTGTAGTGCCCTGGCAGTACGGTGGATTTGATATTGAGGTGATGGATGCTCATGGAGGATGGTCATCCACAGCATCGGATCTAATCCGATTTGCTACGGCTGTGGATGGAGATCAAAGTCGACCCGACATATTATCACCATTCTTTAGGCAGCTCATGGTTACTCCAACTTCCCATTCAAATTATGCAAAGGGATGGGTGGTCGGAAACGGCAATATGTGGCATGTGGGTAGTTTGCCCGGTACAACAGCTGAAGTAGTGGGTATTGGATCTGAGGATGTCGTTTTTGCTATTGCTGTCAATTATCGTCCTGAAAATAATGCCAGTCGTTTTAACGATGAAATGGATGCCGCTATGTGGAAGGGGATTCTTTCGGTGACGGAGTGGCCGGAGTACGATCTGTTTACAGACGATCCCGCACCCATTTCTCCCGAAGATGGGGATGTGATCTCTAAAATTCAATTAGATACCAACAGAGAATATCAATCTGTTGTGTGGGATGGAGAGTATGCCTGGATACAGGCAAAAAATACCTGGCATCAGGTTGACAAAGTATCAGGATTGACAGGTGTTTCTTTTTCACTTTCTGATCATCCAGACCATGTCATCAAAGGAGCTGCCTGGAGTGAGGCAAATCAGACTTTATTTCTGAGCTATCAACACGAAGGTGATCAAGAGGTTTGGGAAATAGATAAGAATGGCGAAAAGATCAGTAGTTGGGCTACCGGCCTTGGCCCGGACCAGCGAGGTTTGGCCATATACCATGACGAAATTTGGATTGGAAGAAGTGGCAATGTTTTTTCTCGTTTTGATTTACTGGGCCAACGTCTCACGGATGTGGAATTAGATGAAACGATACACTCTCCAATGGGATTAGAATGGATAGGAGATGATTTATGGGTTGTTGATAGTATTGATAATGCCATTAACATATTTAAGTACGACGAAGTTAATCTTCGATTGAATTTAGATATGGTTGTTCCTGCTCCCTACCATGGTTTGTTTGATCTGAGCTTCTCAGGAAATGATATGCTTGCATCAGGACTTAATAATAATGTCCTACACTTGCTCAGTGCGGGTGATGTAATAAGTGCAGTGGGGCATACAAATTCAGATGTGAGTTGGTGTAATAATTATCCAAATCCATTTAACTCCAATACTACTATTGAATTTAAAGTGCCCCATTCAGCTTTCTTGAATCTTTCGGTTTACAATATTCAAGGTCAGAAGATACGTGACTTAGTGCATGAATTTAAAAGAGCGGGTACTTATACTGTTGATTGGGATGGTAATAATAACTTTGGTAATAAGGTTTCTCCGGGAATATACTTTTACGAAATAAGGTCAAAAGAATTCGCTGCTCGAAAAAAAATGATTTTATTGGAATGAAGTGTTACTAGTGTTGTCATTTTTAAATAAACATACTTAAGGTCAGTCATTTTGTATTTTAGCAGGCATCAAAAGCGACGTGTAGCAGCGCTCCCTGAGCTTTTTAAAACGCAGATAAAATGCAAAAGGACGAATCTTGGAGTGTGCTAATTTAGTAATTGTAACACTAGTGGCGACCTGCAAACGTGTTTACGAAAGATACTCAAAATTGTACCTTCCTTAATATTGAGAGCGCTTTGGAGATTTGATGCTCGACTGTTTTCTTTGAAATATTCATAGACTCAGCAATGTCCTTGTATTTGAGTCCATCGTATCGGCTAAGTTTAAATGCAGTCTTGCATCGTGCCGGTAATGATTCAACCGCTGCATTAAGTTTGTCTAGCTTGACGCCTGTACGTTCACGATCACTTAGATCTGCTAAACTCTCGTCAATCAAAACTTCCCATTTGAGAAGGTCTAGTTCAACTACTTGAAATTTTTTATCCCTGATGTGTAATAGGAATTGATTGTGAACAGCTCTGAATAAGTAGCTCTTTAGGGAACGATCAATCTTGATTTCATCCCTTTTAGTCCAAATCTTAATTAATACTTCTTGAACGAGATCCTCCGAGACAGGTAGATTGCCGGAAAGCTTCTTGACAAAGACGCATAATGGATTATAGTAATGATCAAACAGATACTTATAACACGCCTCATCTCCGTTTTTTAAACCAAGAATTAAGTCTTTCTCTGTGATAGAATTACTGGACATTTGAAAACAAAAGTGTATTGTGCTTGATAACCAAATATAAGCAAAATATTGTGAAGTTGGCGGAGCAGGGAGCCTCTCATCGTGTCATAAAGCGTCATCAGTTAAATAGATCTGTAGGAGGGACAGGTCTGAAAGGAATCTCCTGCAAATAACGCGTGAAAAACTATTGTTATTTTCTTTGGGTGTAACAATCGGTGAGCAAAATAGCAGTGATATTAAAGTGTCTGATAAGCGTAAACGACTTTCAGGAGGTCCTCCTTTGGAGACTCGGGGGTCACTTACCCCTAAGAATAGGGAATAAAACTAATCCACGGAGACAGGCTTTGCAATTCATACGGGTAATCATATAATTTATATAGATCTATTATACTTGAAGGTCTAAGCCAGACTGTAGTCTGAAGCTCACAAAACAAATTTTATTTAGCCAGATTTTGTCAGATGAAGCTGTCTTATCACCATAGATCAAATATGCTGACCTGCAAGTTTTTAAATTCAATTGTTTTACTTAAGGCTCTAAGAGTTTAAATCTTATCCTTTAGACTTATTGTTTAAAATCTGGATTTTCCACGGGCATTTTAGCATGCGTGGATTTTTGCCAGGCCTGAAGTTTACTTAGGAGAGAATCTGATTTTTCAGACATTTTTTCTGACAGATCATTTTGCTCTGCAATATCATGGTCCAGGTTGTATAGTTCAACATCCCCTGTTTCGTAGAATGTAATTAATTTCCAATTCTCATCTCGGATGGCGGCTCCGGGTCGCCACCCACTACCGTGATAGTGTGGGTAGTGCCAATATAAAGTTGTCCTGTCCCACGTGTTTTGGGTCCATAATGGAGATAAGTCTTTTCCTTCAATTGCTTCACTATTTTTCTCCGGGATATTTGCCATTGATAATACTGTTGGAAATAAGTCATGTCCAATCACCGGAGTTTCTACCTTTTTTCGTGTTCCCTGATAACCGGCCGGTTTAATAATTAGTGGTACACGAATGCCTCCCTCGTACAGCCAGCCTTTACCACCTCTAAGTGGCAGTACGGAAGTGGGTGCCACTCTATGGTATCGTGCAAGTAGAGTGGATAGCCCACCGTTATCAGAGGTGAAAACTAGTATGGTGTTTTCATACAATCCTTCCGCTTTGAGATGCTCTATAATTTTCCCGACATTCTCATCCATGGAATAGACCATAGACGCATATTCTGCATTACGATGATTTACAGTAGTTTGATAGTCCACACCCTGTATAGTTTGTGGAATGGAGTCAGAGCGTGATTTTATTTTTTGTTTATATCTTTCTATATGAGGACTGGGCTGAATAGGTGTATGTACCGTATAAAATGATAGAAAAGCGAAGAATTTTTGTTGATTTTTCGATTGATCAGTTATGAATTGCATGGTTTCATGAGTCAGTCGGTCCGTCAGGTATTCACCGTCAGGCCCATCTGGCAGTTGTGGATTGTCGTAGGGAGCATAGTAGCCTCCTTTTGGTTGTCCAGTATGGTTGCCGCCGATATTAATATCAAAACCCTGATTCTCCGGTAGATATCCTTCACTCCCCAGGTGCCACTTTCCAGCAAAGAAAGTCGTGAATCCATTTTCTTTCATGACTTCTGGTAGTGTTCTTTCAGATAGGTCAAGTTCATTTGCATCGTTCGTGCCGAGCAGGATCCGATCTTTTGGATCTGCACCTGGGATCCAATCAGTTATATTTAAATTGACTGGGTGTCTGCCCGTCATGATAGCAGCGCGGGAAGGAGAACATATTGAACCAGAGGCATAGGCATTATTAAATACGATTGCTTCCTCACTTAATGCATCCAGGTGGGGTGTTTCATGAAAGTCATTGCCCATGAACCCCAGGTCAGCCCAACCCAGATCATCTACCAGAATGAATACAACATTAGTTGGCTTTGGCGAAGAACAGGCTAAAAATGAGATAGCGAATAAGAACAGTATTTGAGAAGATAAACGCATGGAGGAAGTTACGAAAATGACCGAATCAACCGACATGGTGGAATTTCTAACTTCCGACACCCAGCTTGCAATCTTGACTAACGAAACTTCTTGTCAGGGCTATCCTGCATACCTCACTGAGAAATATTATCATCCTCATTTTGTCGAAAATCTGGAAAGCCGGATTCGGTCCATTTGAAAATTCTGGCCCGGGTAGCTCGGTTCGGGTCATCCAGTTCATGTCCTTCGATTTCTTTGTAACTGCGGGCATGATAAATCAAAACATCTGAGATGCCATCGGAGGTGGTAGTGAAGCAACTATGTCCGGGTCCGTATCGTTGGAATGCTTCATTTGAGTAAAATACTGGCCCGGGAGATTTATGCCAATTTGAGGGATCCATAATATCATCATCTTCATCGATCCATAAAAGTCCCATGCAATAATTATGATTGGTGGCACTAGCTGAATAGGTCATAAATATTCGTCCATTTCTCTTGATGACTGCAGGACCTTCATTTACATTGTATTTTATTCGTTCCCAATTAAATTCAGGGCGGGTCAGCACGATTTCTGGTCCGGAAATACTGGTGGGAGAGTCCATTTCAGACATGAGGAGAGCAGTGCCTTCCATGCCTTCAAGGTTCTGAGCCCATATAAGATATCGCTTTCCCTGGTGTCCGAAGGTAGTGGCATCCAGTGAAAATGAAGACCTGCTGGTTTTGATTTGCCCTTCCTCTGTCCAATCACCTTCCATGGGATCTTCGGCATCGTTTGAAAGAACCCACATCCTTATATTCCAGATATTTTCCGCTTCTCCCGCTGCAAAATAAATGTACCACTTACCTTCTATTCTATGTAGTTCAGGGGCCCATATATGATGGCTCATTACCCCTGATGTATGTTTGGTCCAGACTGTTTTTTCATGGGCATTTTTGAGGTCATTAATTGTCTGCGCTTTACGGATCACTATGCGATCATATTCGGGTACGGTTGCAATGAGATAATAGGTACCATCTTCGGTTTTCTCTATCCAGGGGTCCGCTCGTTTTTCGGCGATGGGGTTATTAAATAATACGTCCTGGGCCCATACATACGAATATGGCAGTATAGATACTAGTAGTAGAAATAGTACATGTTTTTTCATCTGTAGTATCTGTAGTATAAAAAAATGTTTAGTCTCTAATTTGAATCGTTACGCGCTTGTAGCTTGTTAATTTAGGCGCTCCCCGATCATTCACTTCAAAAATCATATTAATGGTTTGACCGGGTTCAACATCTTCGGGTATTGTTTAAAATGCCCTGATCGCTCGACTTGGAAGTAGACTTCCTTTTGTGAAATTAATCTGGTTGCCGTCGACGAAATAAATTGCCCAAGCAGTATCAAATCTTGTTTCTGTAGAGCTCCAGTAATAATGATTTTGAAAACCACTGCCACCCATCGCAATCGAAGTTGAAGTAATCTTATCAGAATTAATGAACATTAACTCCAGTTCAGACCTGGAAGGTAGATACCAATCTCCATAGCCACCGGTATTGGTGAGCGAACAAAGAGAAGCTGCAGAGAGACCTTCGATCGTGTCATTGGCTTGTTGTGCTAGGATTAGCAATGTATTGGCTTCCCCTCCCCAGATGCCATCTCTATGGGAGAAAGTTCTTCGACTTTCACCTTCATCCCATGAAAGTATTCTAATATCTGTGGTATCGCAGACCAAACCATGTTCACCGCTTTCATCTATCCAAAAGACAACTCCACCATGTGCATAATCACCCACCCTAAAATGTCGAATACTTAAAGTACCATCAGCCTCACGAACCACATTAGCACCCAGATAGGATGCAGTGTCCATTTTTGAAATTATCGCTTTTCCCGCCACTTCTAGGTTTTGACTGGCGAGATTAGTAGCAATGCAAATCAGGATTAATAAAATATAACTTATATCGCGTAACGATTTAGTATTTGCTAAAGATCCTATAGGAAGTTGTAATCTTCTCTGTATTCGAAGATCGATTGTTTTTTTCCAGTATTTGATAGAAAGTGTCATGATGAGTCTGGGATTCTATATTGCTTTATTCTTATGATGACAAATCTAAAGAATTGGCGGTACTTAATGAGTAGGATCAGCTTATAAAAGCTCTAAGATTGTTAGTCTAGTCACTTGAGGATCAACAGAATTAGTTATTCAACCGATTCAAAGACCAATTATCAGCGGTAGTATTCATTTCAATAGGTCCTATCTAATTAAACTGTACGTATACCCAACAAATACCATCACCAGAATAGCTGCTTCCCACTTATCCAATTGCATTTTCACACCCGTCACCATAGATAGAATAAGTAGTGTAGTACCAAATGTTAGGAGATAGATCTCCATGTTAAAGTTAGTAGGGTAGTC
>JAUILM010000158.1 GCA_030432855.1 Bacteroidia bacterium | reverse complement strand
GGCTGCGTTTCCAGGGCAACACGTGCGGCAAACCTTACAAATCGATCCGGATGATCCAGATAGGGCCAGCTTGCTGTGACGGCACCAGGTTGTGGACCTGTATGAAGTCGTTCCAATTCATGCCGTAATGCTCTTAGGGAATCAGATTCGGCATTGCCTTGCGAGACAGCAGGATCAGTAGACTCATCTCCAACATATCGCAGACGGTACACTCTTGAATCAAGACGTCGACCGCCGATCGTAAAATACATGTGGCCTTCACTGCCGGCGATTATATCTGCAATGGGAAGAGGTACTCCATATAAAAATTGCTCCAAAGATCCTTTGTAGGTACTGCCATCTTCATCAAGGCTCACGAAATACATCGTACCAAAACTCCAATCGGCAGCAAAAAGACCATTTTGATATTTCTGTGGGAATTTAAGTGCATCTCCAAACAACAAGCCCGTGGGAGAGCCCTGCCCAAGTTCCACAACCGGAGGTAGGGCATCCGGATAGTACTTGGGCCATTTGCCAGTACCTCGCCTCCATCCAAATTCACTGCCTGATGTTGCGTGACAAATCCTAATAGGACGGTACCAGGGCATACCAAAGTCCCATTCCATGTCTGAGTCAAATACAAATAGCTCACCCTCTCGATTAAAGGCAAGATCAAATGGATTACGGTATCCTGTAGAGTATAACTGCCAATTTCCCTCTTCTGTCATCCTTGCTACCCATCCACCCGGAGGATCGATTTCCGTGGCATGACCTCTGGCATCGGGATATGGTGCAAGCAGATTGTCATCAGCCCAATGGTTCGGGACCAAAGAATTCTCTACTACATCCTCAGGAATTAAAGTACTGTTGCCCGCGATAAAATATAAAGTACCCTCAGGACCTATTTTAAAACTGTGTGGTCCATGCTCGCCTGATCCCTCCAGCCTCATAAGCATTTCCTTGGTATCAAGGTCTCCATCGCCATCCTGATCCGAAAGTCGATAAACACCACTCCCTGTTTCGAGAGTATCCTGCCAGTGTCGATTGACTGCCACATATAGCGCGTTCTCATACCAGAGCATCCCGTGGGCATGACCTATATCCATGGCAACACTATCGATGTCGGTCGAGTCCAGCGTTTCACCTATTGCAGGCTTCTGAAAGTAGTACATGCCTCCAAACTGATCCGAAGCATATATTCGATTGCCGGGAGCCTCAGCCAGAGCCACCCAATTACCCATTTCGTATTCACTGGGGCGAAAAAGTTCTTCTAATTCGAAACCCTCCGGAACGTGAATTTCAATTTCATCGCTCTCTTCCGATACTACTTCAGACTCTGTACAAGAGAAAAAGAAAATAAAAAAAGTGCTTAGCACTAAACATGAAAAAGCTGTACATCTCACCATGCTGTTAAAATAGCATTTATCAGAATGATAAAAAACGATATCGAACGAAACTGTCATGAATGCAAATCATTTCTAAGCATGGCATAGAGATTGAGAATAAAAAACCAGGTGGTGTTCCCCATTCGAAGCACTGCGCCAAGCCAGAGCAATCCCACTTACTTGTGATACCAGACATGAGATTTAATAAATTCTGCAGCCTCTATGTGTTGCTTACCTGCTTACTCCTTTTCGGGTCTTTATCCGCACAGACACCCTTTTGTGATGTGCACACGGATTCGAGTTTTTTTGCCCAATTTGATCAACTGATGGCCGGGAAGCCGACCCGTTCCAAGAAGAGATCTGCTCCCGTCATAGAGGTACCACTTGTCTTTCATGTAGAACTTCAAAATGGCAATCCTGTCATATCAGAAGCAACCATCAATAGCAAACTCGCGGTAGTCAACACCTATTTTGTTTCTGCTGATATCCGACTGGTCAATTGTGAGCCCGTGATCTACTACACGGAAACCTCAGGCCCCAACATCAAGAACAGTGTGAACGTAAACTTCTACGCATCTTCCAGTGGATGCGGTGTTGCTATTGGAAGCTATATAGCTATCAACGTAAATTGTAATCGTACCATGGAGCACATTCTGGCACACGAGGTGGGCCATGTTCTTGGATTACCTCATACGCATGGACCTACCAATACAGGAACTACCACCGAGCTGGTGGACGGAAGTAATTGTACTACTAATGGCGATCGATTCTGCGATACACCAGCCGATCCCAATTTACTGGGACTGGTAAATGGAAGCTGCATGTATACCGGCTCTGGTACCGATGCTAACGGTGATATGTACCAGCCGGATGTAACCAATATCATGTCGTATGGACGGTCCAGTTGCATCGATAAGTTTTCACAAGAGCAATTAGACTACATGTATGATGTTGCGGTTGCGCTTGGATACGCATGCTGTCGGGTAGATCCACCTGAAGTCAGTGACACCTCGATTTGTAGCGGCGAATCGGTCACCATCGTGGCAACTACAGACATTGTAACGGCCACTATCAAATGGTATGATCAGAAGACAGGAGGGACACCTATTGCTACAGGCCCGGAGCTCACGACAGGACCCTTGTACAATTCCAGATCATACTATGTAGAGACGGAGGACTCATGCACCTCTGATCGTATCCGGGTACTGGTGACCATTCGACCTGATGGTGGCCTTCAACTTATTGATGCCGGCATTTTTGCAGACCTGGACACCAGTAGTCAGGGCTCGGGACCATACAACCTGACTATCCTTGGCGATACCGCTTTGATTTTCAATACCTCAAACAACTATATATACTTCACCAACACCGAAATGGATACGGTAGAGCTGCTGGCGGACACGTTTGGTAATGACCCCGATACCTATCTATCGGACTTTGAAGTGCTGGGTGATCAGGTGATCATTGCCCTGAATAATTTTAATACGGGTCCTTCACTCTGGTCTCTGGACTTGCATAATGGTAGCGTCCAGACTCTGCATCAATTCGGATCGGGATATGGCTATAGTAACTATTGGCTTACTCGTGTGGATGATATCGTCTTTGCTCAACTAAATAATGAGAGCTCAGATCCCAACGGCGTAGCTGAGCTTTGGAAAACAAATGGCACCGCTGCAGGCACAGAACTTGTAAAAGATCTCGCTCCTTCCTTCCCCTTTGGCAATTTCGGATTCACCCCATTTAATGGTCAGCTCATTTTTGTTGCATCAACCCTGGACTATGGGGAAGAACTTTGGATTTCGGATGGTACATCAGCAAACACGATGATGGTTAAGGATCTGAATCCCGGACCCGACGGTAGTCAGATTGGTTCGATGATCGAAAGTGAAGGTTTGCTTTATTTTTCTGCCTTCGACAGCACATACGGAAGCGAATTATGGGTAAGTGATGGAACTCCGGGACGCACAGAGATTCTGGCAGATATCAATCCAGGTATGGGTGGCAGTAGTATTTACAGTCTGGTATCTCTCAATGGTTCACTCTATTTTACGGCGGATGATGGCACCCACGGTTCAGAGCCATTTAAAAGTGATGGTACACCTGAGGGAACACAATTACTGGAAGATATCAGAGGTGATGGGGGCAGTTCTCCTTCCTATTTCACTCTCTATAATGGTGGAGTATACTTTCTGGCGTACGGGCCTGGATTCGATGGCGAACTCTATCGGGAAAACCTGTCTCAACCCGGTACAGTGGAGCGAGTAAAAGATATAAATCCAACAGGCTCGTCTGGCCTTAGTGAACTTCATATACATGATGAGCTCCTGTTTTTCCGGGCCACAAACGGGACCCATGGCTCTGAACTCTGGCAAAGCGATGGTACAGGACCCGGGACCCAACTGGTCATTGATATCAATCCGGGTAATGCTTCGGCATCTCCAGGTTCGCTTACCACTCTGGGTGATCGACTTTTCTTTACCGCCAATGACGGCACTGGGACTGAACTTTGGTCACTGAATATACCTCAATACGCAACCTGCTACGATGAGAGTTTGACCATCGTAAGTGGAAGCTCGGTCCAGGATATTCGATGGTATGACGCTAGTGAAGAGGGCAACCTCCTTCATCAAGGTGCATCCTTTACCCTGGAAAACATCACACAGAATCAAATGATCTATGGTGAACTGTCAGACGGCACTTGCACAAGTATCCGATATCCGGTACCGGTGACTATCAGTCCGGAGTGCCCATGTATCGATATTTCACCTTTGACTATTGATGAGACTTTTGGATCAGATGACAACTTCATCCTGCATGGATCAGGAGACCTCATCACTCCGAGTCTGTTTCTTCCGGGTGCAGATATGTCTTTCAAGGCAGCAACGACGGTCTCGCTGACAGCGGGCTTCGAGGTACAGTCCGGAGCACAATTTCAGGTGCAAATTGCTCCTTGTCAGGAATAGTATTTTAACATTCTCGGTGGGTTTGGTATATTGATTATAAACAACGACCAAATGAAATATATCTGCCTACTTGCTTTTCTAAGCCTTATGGCCTGTCAACCTGCACCTTCTGAGTCTTCCGGGGACAAAGCTCCCAATATCCTATTCATTATGACGGACGATCATGCGAAACAAGCCATCAGTGCTTACGGAAGTAACCTGATCAACACCCCCAATATTGACCGCATTGCCAGTGAGGGTATGTTGTTCACCCATAGCTTTGTGACAAACTCAATTTGTGCTCCGAGCCGGGCAACTTTACTGACCGGAAAATTCAGTCATTTAAACGGACTGCGGGACAACCGGGATGAATTTGACGGAGGTCAGCTGACCTTTCCCAAGCTGCTACAGGAAGCCGGATACCAAACCGGATTGATTGGAAAGTGGCATTTAAAAACAAAACCTACAGGCTTCGATTACTGGCAGGTACTGCTGGGTCAGGGTGAATATTATCAACCACGATTTGCCACCGATACAGATACTGCAGTCATTGAGGGATATACGACCACGGTGATTACCGATCTAGCAATAGAATATCTTGAAGACAGAGATACCACCAAACCATTTTGTCTTTTATACCATCACAAAGCACCCCATCGCAACTGGATGCCTGATGTGGATGACCTGGATCTATTTAATGAAGATCTTCCGGAACCCGAGACGCTCTTTGATGACTATGAGGGAAGACCGGCTGCGCGCGAGGCGGACATGCGCATTGCTGACATGTACCTCTCTACTGATATGAAGTTGCATAAAGACTCTTACCCCGGCCTGGATAACAATTCCGGAGGTGCAGGAATTGGTACCGTTGTGGATCGGGAAGGGAATTGGGAGCGGATCTATAATCGTCTGACCCCTGCTCAGAAGCAGAAATGGGATGCCCACTATGATCCTATCAATGCCGACTTCAAAGCAAACCCGCGTACCGGGCAGGAACTGGTACGATGGAAATACCAGCGATATATGAAAGACTACCTCCGTTGTGTAAAATCTGTAGATGATAACATCGGTCGGGTGTTGGACTACCTCGAGGAGAATGATCTGGCAGACAACACGATAGTCGTGTACACTTCAGATCAGGGCTTTTATCTGGGTGAGCACGGATGGTATGATAAGCGATTTATCTATGAGGAAAGCCTGGGAATGCCTTTGATGGTACGCTATCCTAATGGTATCGAAGCAGGTCAGGTGTCAGAGGCGCTGGTCCAAAACCTTGATTTCGCCCCCACATTCTTGGACTACGCAGGTGTGAGCAAACCTGATGAAATGCAGGGTGAAAGCATGAAAGAAATCATGACGACTGGTGAGGATCCAACATGGAGAGACGCCGTCTACTATCACTACTACGAATATCCACATGGCTGGCATATGGTAAAGCAACATTACGGAGTTCGTACCGACCGATACAAACTAGCGCATTTTTACAATGACATCGATCATTGGGAGCTTTTTGACCTGGAAGAAGATCCCCAGGAGATGAGAAATCTTTATAATTCTCCTGAAATGGAAAAAATCCAGGTCGAGCTACATACGCAATTGGCCGAGCTACGTGAGAAATATCAGGTACCCGAATCTGGAGATTGACAGATTGTATTTACCAGTCAGACAGAAACTCTCGTGCTTGTCGGGCATAGTACCCATCTATTTCTGCAAGGTTTGTAAGGATATCTCTCGCTTGATCGTTGTTTCCCAGCTGGAAATGACTAAGTCCTAAATACCATTCGACAGCACTATTGAGACTTCCGGCAGTACCCTGAATACTCTCTAGTAACGGTACAGACTGGTCATGATTTCCTTCGGCCATGTGACACATAGCAGAGTAAAAGACAACCTCTGTTGATTTCGGATTCATTGAATCAAACAGAGACAAAGCCTGTCTGTAATCTGTCCTTTTGTAAGCAGTAATAGCTTGGTCCAATGAGGTGTTTGATGCATCATTTCGGGTAATCACATTTTCAGGCGGCATTTCGAAATAAGCTGTGTAAAGATCATCTGGGCTAGAGGTATTGAATAAGAAAAATACCACCATCAATGCAGCGATGGCAGCAGCTACCATTAGCCACTTACGAATCGGCACCACTTTTTTCTCTTTCCTCTCTTCTGAAATCATCACCGATGCCAGGGTCTGATTAAATCCGTTGACATCAGCCTTTAGCGCTACGGACATATCCCTGAGCATTTCGACCTGAGACGCAAAATCTTTGTCAGACTTTATCTTCTCTTCAATGGTCACGAGCTCATTTTCTGAAAGTTCACCTCTTAAGTACGCTTCAATAATTTCTATATCTTTTTCTGATATCATTTTTCATATAGTTCCTGAAATGATGGATCGGCCGAAACCAAATCGATCAATTTCTTTTGACAAATGAATTTCTTCTTCTTCGCATAGGCCGGAGTAAATGAGAGCTTTTCTGCTATTTCCTTCATACTTTGACCTTCAAAAAACAGGTTCAACACTTGCTGACATTCCGTACCCAACTGATCAAAACCTTTCCGCATCAATTTATACCGCTCTGATTTTTCGATATCTTCAGCAACCTCACTTTCGATATCGGAAAGACTTTCAAGATCGGCTACTGTGTTCTGGGTTTTCCTTTTTCGTAATACCATAAGCCACTTGTTTCTGCATACTGCAAAAAGAAAAGTCTTCAAGGTACTTTTCCACTCCACTTCACTACCCTGCACTTTGTCAAAAAGTACCAACATACCTTCCTGAAAAATATCTCTGGCATCTTCTTCAGTACCTGCATTCTTCCCGATAAAATCTCTGATCATCGGAAACCAGGTACTGTATACATAAGCCAGCGTAGTCCTGTCACTGTTTCGGATGCCTCGTACTAGTTCATCATGAGAATACTGAGTTACCTTCTTCATTAACTCCAAAGTACAAATCAATCATGAATTCACTTTCTTCCTGCCTTCTCACCAACTCTCATTCTTCCTTTCTCTGATTGATTGCATTGGAGTCTGAAAGGTTACCCTTTAGGTTTCAAGGAATAATGCTTTATCTTACCCGTATCAATCCGTAATTGATGTTGAACCGCATCTGTCATATCTTTCTTTTATCATTGATTTCGCTGCAAATACTTAACAGTCAGGTTGAGGTAGACACATCCCGGGCCGCAGCGCTCATACAGCAGGCATACCAATTGGCAGAAGAAAACCAATTCGATACCGCCATTGCCATCACCTCGGAAGCCGTAAACTTATATCGAAAGGCCGCATTACCTACATTGTCGGGTAAAGCCCAGCTCCGTATTCTTGACTACCTGATACGAGACGTCCAATACACAGCCGCTAGTGACTCGATTGAAAAGTATAAGTTAGAACTTACTTCCGCACTGGGATCAAACCACATTTTGCTTTCCGAACTCCACTTCTTTCATGGTGAGCTCCTGAGAAGAAATAGCCAGTTTGAGGAAGCGAGGAATGTCTATCGAATGGCACTCCAATTGCGCAAACAGCACATAGCATCGGATATCATCGTGGGAAAGTGTACTGCCCGATTGGGCGATGTAGCACGAACACTGGGAGAGCACAAAGAAGCGATGGAAAATTACATTGCTGCCATAGAAATTTTTCAGGATGAAGAAGGTCCCGAAAGTGTTCTTGCTGCACAGGTGATGGCAGATATGGCCATCTTACATCGATTTGCCGGGGCGTATGATAAGGCCGTGGAGACCTATGAAGAAGCAGAGCGCATTATGCTACTCACCCTGGATCCAGAGGATCAGTCACTTTCCTCCATTCATAATGGACTAGGTATCATCCATGCGCAAAATGGCAGATATCCACAGGCTCTCATCCATTTCAACAAATTGCTAATCATCGATAAAAAAACGCTGGGTGAATCTCATCCCTACCTGGCATCAACCTACACTAACCTGGGAATTTTACATGAACTCATGGGCGATTTGAAAACAGCCCTCACGCTTCATGAAGATGCACTTGCTATCAAAAGGAAATCACTGGACGAAAACAACCTGAGTCTCAGACATGATTATGCCAGTCTGGCTGTGATCAATTCTCAATTGGGAGACTACGAAGAAGCCCAGGTTTTTGCCGAAAAAGCATTGCAGATAGAGCTCGATAATATCGGAGATAAATCACCTAATGTGGCTAATTCCTATAATCTCGTAGCCCAGACACTTAGTTATCAGGGAGAATACGACCTTGGTATCACACAATGTCGTTTAGGACTCAATGTTCTGGGTGGTCTGGAATCTTCTGCACCTGAAGCCGGGCCACTATACCACAATATGGCACGCAATTTTTTAGCACTGGAAATGCTGGATTCCGCAGAATGGGCCATTAACCAGGCTCTCCGCACAAACACTCTGAACTTTGGCAATGAGCACCCAAATATCTCCACAAATAATATCATCCTTGCTAATATCTACGAGCAAAAAGGACAGCTAGACCGGGTCGGGGCTTTACATGAAGCTTCCCTAGCCATTGCGATAAAAGCCTTTGGTGAAAATCATTCCTCTGTAGCCACGCTTTATGGAGAGCTTGCCTGGCTCAAGGCGCGTACTGGCGAGTACGAAGAGGCAATCGATTTGGTACAGAGAGGTATCAATACCTTCGCTGGTGACAAGGATATAGACATTTCACAGATCCCGGATCTCCAGGAAATCACCGATCCAAGAACTGCAGCCCAGATCCTATTAATTAAAAGCAAAATCCTGAACCTTCAGTATAAGGAAAATCAGGACCCCCTGTTACTGTCTATTTCCTACGACCATCTGACAGCCATTATCGAACTTCTTGATCAGGTATCAAGAACCTACAAATCAGATATCTCGGCCGGCATTCTACGTGAGGATTTTGACGAAGCATATGAAATTAGTTTGTGGACCTGTTATGAATTATTTGCTCAGACCCAGGACCCGCGGTATATTGAACAGGCATTTTATACACTCGAAAAGAGCAAGGCTAATCAACTCCTCAACGCCTTATATAAATCAAGAGCTGAGTCTTTCGCAGGCATCCCCCCTATAGCACTTGAGCGTGAGAAAGAAATCGAGAGAGACCTTCGATTCTTTCAACAGAAACTCAGAGATGCCCGTCAGGAGAATCTGAGTCTAGACACTATTCAGCGCACTATTTTTGCACTAAAAACACAATACGATAGTCTAATTAATTCATTCGAAAGTCAATATCCTGAGTATTACCGACTAAAGCACAGTCAGGGAATCGTTGACCTGGAAACCATTGAGCGTGCTCTTGATCACCCAGAAATAATCGTTGAGTATTTCCTTGGTGTGGAAAATATCTATACTCTAGGAATTTCTTCAGATACTATACAATTTATTCGTACACCTTCAGCTGAAGATCTCGAAGAATCGATACATGAAATACGGGTAATGCTTGCCGATAAGTCTGAGGATTTTAGAGCA
>JAUILM010000961.1 GCA_030432855.1 Bacteroidia bacterium | reverse complement strand
CCTCCTCCAATGTTGTAAACTTCACCTATTCTTGGGTTCTGATAAAACTCTTCCATAAAACGTACCACATCATATGAATGAATATTGTCACGAACTTGCTTTCCCTTATACCCAAATATGGTGTATTCCTTTTCGATTAGATTACATTTAATCAAATAACTCAGGAAACCATGCAGCTCAACTCCCGAATGATTGGGGCCCGTCAGGCACCCTCCACGGAGGCAGCAAGTTGGCATATTGAAATATCTGCCATATTCCTGCACCATAATATCAGCTGCCACCTTTGACGCCCCAAACAACGAGTGCTTTGACTGATCAATAGGAAAAGATTCCTTAATTCCATCTATGTACCTGGGGTCTTCGAAATCCCATCTCGTCTCCTTCTCAATCAATTTCAAGCGATTTGGAGCATCTCCATATACCTTGTTTGTACTCATATGAATGAATGGAGACTCTGGACAATATCTACGGCAGCTCTCTAGTAAATTAAGTGTTCCGACCGCATTGACATCAAAGTCGTCAAATGGTCTAGAGGCAGCAAGGTCATGACTTGGTTGAGCTGCTGTATGAATGACAAGATCAGGTCTGATTTCCTTTATAATCGCAACTATCCTTTCTCGATTTCGAATGTCTGCTTCAGTATGAGTAAAATTTTGGGACTTTTCTACTAATTGACTTTGATTCCATCTTGTATCACCTTGAGGTCCAAAAAAATCGGCTCTCATATTATTATCAATTCCAAATATCTTCCATCCCCTGGAATCAAAGTATCTTACCACTTCGGATCCTATCAGTCCTGAAGATCCTGTAACGAGTAGTGTCTTCATAATATCATATTAGGTTCTGGATAGATTCCTTTATAATGTTTTGAGTCTTAAATCGATCTATCCACTCGATTGAAGTTCTATTTTTATTAATTGAAATCGTTAGGAGCTTTATAGCCTTAAAAAGATCGGTCCCAGCAGTACCTAGTGAAAATCTACCCAAAAAATAAGTAGCTCTCAATATGTATAGTCGGATTTGTAGAGCCCTAAGTACTTCTCCCCTTCTATCATTGCTATCCCACTCAGAAAGCAAGGCCTGAAATACTGTGAGTCTGCTACTATAAAAAGACTCTCTATCCTTCAATCTAGTATTGGCAAGCCCATAGTCATGCTCAAGATATACCCCAGTTACATTTTCAGAACGAAACCCATCTCCATCTATGGATAACAATACTTCCATGGGCCAATCTGCCATTACCGTTTTTCTTACAATGGAGGAATACAAATCAAAATCTAAACTCTTTTTCCTAAATGCAAATGTCACAGTTGGTCCTTGCTTCCGCTGTATTGAATCAAAAAAGGAAAACCAGTATGACCCAGCACTCAAAAATTTGGATTTATTTGTGCTTTTTCCCTCTATTCGACAGTTTGTGTACATTAGGTTACATCCCATATTATTCTCAAAAAAGTCATATTGGAATGCAAGTTTATCGTCTTTTATCCAGTAGTCATCACCATCACATCGTGCCACATACTTACCTCTGGATTTATTGATTACATTAAGAAGGTTCTCTCTTCCTGGAACTATCTCTTGTACCTTTCCATCCAGACGATCTGATCGCAAGAATAATCTAATCCTATCAGAGTATCTATCTGCATATTCAATACAAACCTGGCGTGTGCCATCGCTGCTGAAATCCTCACCAATAAGGATTTCAAAATGGAATGATACTTTCTGACAAAGTATGCTATCCAAACACTTTCTAATTGTTTCGATCTGATTATAGGTAATGACGCATATGGAAAACTCCGGATGTAACACTGTGGAGGATGATCCATACTCTTGAAAAG
>JAUILM010000960.1 GCA_030432855.1 Bacteroidia bacterium | reverse complement strand
CAGGATCAATTTCAGAAGCCATACTCAGATGACACGGCATCATTAATCGATGATGAAGTGAGAAATCTCGTCGAATCCCAGTATGTACGGGCCCAGGAGCTGTTGAAGCAGCATCGAAAGGAGTTGGATATCCTGGCACATCATCTCTTGGAGAAAGAGGTCTTGCTCAAATCGGATGTAGAAAGACTCATAGGTCCCAGACCCTATGATACAGCTAAAAAGGAAGATCCCATTGATCAGGTTTCTTCAGAAAATGGGAAGGCAGATGTAGATACCGGCGCCCAGGATATACTGTCCCAGGATGAGGATAGCTGATTAAATCAAATAGAAAAGACATAAAAAAAAAGAGGTTACCCAGAAGGCAACCTCTTTTTTTTGTCCTTTTATTTAGTTCCTACTTGGATTCTTCCACCTCGTCAGCGACCAGGAGTTGAAATCCATTTCCATGGATATTTACTATTTCTATGTTACTATCCAGTTTAAGGTACTTCCGTAGCTTGGTCACAAACACGTCCATACTTCGGGCAGTAAAGTAGTTGTCCTCACCCCAGATACGAGTCAACGCCTCAGATCTCGGAAGGACATCGTTCTTCCGCAGGCAAAACATCCGTAATAGATGAGCCTCCTTGGGTGAAAGTTTTTCCTTCACTTCTTCATCACCATCCCGGTATGTCAGAATCCTCAAAGGATAGTTGAAATGGAATTTTCCAATCTCAAACTCCTTAATATCATCATTGGGATCAGGCTTTTGTTGACTCCTTTTCAAGATAGCCTGAATCCGGAGAAGTAGTTCCTCAGAGTTAAATGGTTTAGTGATATAATCATCAGCGCCAATCTTGAAACCCTCCAGGACATCTTCCTTCATGGCTTTGGCGGTGAGAAAAATGATGGGCATTTCACTATCCCGCTCGCGGATTTCCTTGGCGAGCGTGAAGCCATCTTTTTTAGGCATCATTACATCGAAGATGCATAGATCGAACTCTCCTTTTTTATAGGATGAGAGGCCCGCATCGCCATCCGTTTCCAACACAACATCATAGTCATGCATTTCCAGATATGAACGCAACACATCTCCAAAGTTCTGATCATCTTCAACTAATAATATCCTTTGCTTTTGTGCAATCATGGTTTGTCCGTTATGCATATATAGTTAAATAAGACTTTAATTGAGACTTGATACATTATTAACTAACGCCATTCTTATGATTTTCTTGTCCACTGTCAAATGGCAGGAATAAAATAAATTCGCTCCCTTTTCCAACTTCACTTTGTACTTCCACAGTTCCCTTGTGGGCCGAAACCATAGCTTTCACGTACGCGAGACCCAGACCGAAACCCTTTACATCGTGTATGTTTCCGGTATGTACACGATAGAACTTGTCAAAGATATGCTTTACCTGATCTTTCGTCATTCCCAGGCCCTTATCAGCAATAGTGATCCGGATACCGTTTAGTGCATTTTCAGTTGTAATCTTTATATCGGGTGCTTCAGGTGAATACTTATTGGCATTGTCCAACAGATTGTAAATGATGTTGGAAATATGTGTTTGATCAGCCCTAATTACCGGCTTTCCTGCACGCAATTCTGCATATACTCTTCCACCCTTCTTCTCTACCTGCAGATTTGCATGTTCGACAGCCTGCAGTATGATTTCATGTATATTGATATCGCTCATACGGAGCTTAAAGTCTTTTTTCTCCAGCAGAGCCATTTGCAAGACTTTCTCTACCTGACTGAGCATTCTGCTGTTTTCCTGCTTAATGATCGTGGCAAAGCGACTGACCTTAGTAGGTTCATTAACGATGATAGGACTCGTTATTGAGTCTGCTGCCAG
>JAUILM010000157.1 GCA_030432855.1 Bacteroidia bacterium | reverse complement strand
CATGATCGTTTTACGACTCGATTTTGCCTGCAATGTCAAAGCATGTAAGCCTGACTGAAGGTTGAGGTTAAAATCCAGTGCATATTCATCTGCACCGCTTTCCCGGCGAGTCTCTACCACGGTACCCAGTGTGTTGTTAATCTGCACGAAGATATCGGCTACTGAACTGAGCTTAACATTGACGGTAAATATTCCATTATTTGGATTCGGTGCCATGCTGAGTTCAAGAATATCCTGCGTGCCAAAATCTATGGGAAACTCAAAACTTGCGGAATCAGATGCGACCTGAATAGTCTTGGTTACAAAATCCACGCAAGAGCCGATGGTGCTTTGCAGACTTATATGATAAGAGCCAGTATTCTCAAAGAGAAAGTAATGTGTATTATTATTGATCGGAATATGCTGAATGCCCGGATCATTGAAGAACCAATCAATCGCATCGGGGGTCGGCCAGGATACTTCCACGGCCACCACTGTATCTCCCAGCACCACCTGGCTCGGCAGTACAAACAAAGCTTGTAAGGACTCGGTGCTGGATGTCACCAAAATGGAGTCACGCGAACTACATCCACTTTGATCTACATCTAGGACATACAATCCCTCGCCGGGAAGATACAAGCTTCCCTCCGTGCTGTTAAATCCATTGGGTCCTGACCACTGATAACTTATCCCTGCACTGTCCGGCAGTTCTATATAGTGTTGTTCTCCCTGACACAATACCACCTGCGAGCCTCCCAGGTCAATCTGTAATATTCCTGACGTACGTACCTGTGCAGAATCGACCATCTGGCAACCCTTTGCATCGGTAATGGCTACCGTATATAAGCCCCCACTGAGTTGAGTGGCCATGGCGGTTTGTTGCATTTGTGTGTCGTCCCATTGATATGCATAGCCTCCATTACCTCCCATCACCTCCACGGCAATGGATCCATCACCCCCGGCACTGTCACAGGATTCGTTTATGACTTCGAAAGTGGTAACCATGGGCTGTGGCTCATCAAGTGTGATCGTATCCCGACCTTCACAGCCGGTGGCTGCATCTTGGATATAAACTGTATAAATGCCGGCACCAAGGTCCTGCAGTAGAGGTTGCGAAGTAGAAATGGAATCATTCCAGGTGAGTAGATAATTGCCACTTCCTTCGGGGATATTGAGTTCAATACTACCATCCGTGTCACCATGGCAGGTCGGAACATTGAGATTTAGCCTTTCCACTAATAATGCGGCCTGAGTAAAAGGTATGTCCACTACCAATGAATCCATACATTGACGGGCATCTACTACTTGCACTCCCACCAGACCTGGTGTTAAGTCCAGTGCCAGGGCGGTAGTCTGTCTGGCCGAATCCGTCCATTGTATTGTATAGGGAGCAGTACCTCCACTCACCTGCACCTGCGCATTTCCACCTTCCAGCGAAACGCAGGAAGGTCCATTGGCAAAGCTCAAGGTGAGGCTGAGGGTATCTGGCTCTTCGAGCCTCAGGCTGTCTGTTGCGATACATCCTGACGAGTCGACGACTGACAAAAGATATATACCGGCAGGGAGGCTATCCATGCGGGTGATGGGGGCAATATCTACACTATTCAAAGTATATTGAAGTCCAGCACTTCCTCCGGTCACATCTACTCCTATAGCACCATCGTAAGCACCGGCACATCCAGGCTCAGAAATCACCTGAAGAGAGACTTCATGTGCATCTGGATCTTCTATCTCCACGGCTAATGTAGTAGTACAACCATCAGCCGTAAGTTGTACTTCGTACATGCCGGCACTCAACCCTGATGCAATTTGAGTGGTCTGTTGATTCTCATCATTCCATAGATAGGTGATATTTTCCGGGACATCAGCAAATATGATAGTAGCACTACCATCCTGTACACCCGGACAGGTGGGAGAAGTCGTTGTGACCGTAGCCATCAATGATCCCGTGACGGGAATCTCTACTTCCATTGTATTCGTGCATCCGTTGGCATCTTCTGCCAGGACCAGATAGGTACCTCCTGCTACCCCCATAAGGACAGCTCCCTCTTGTAGTAATGAATCCGGCTCGTCCTGAAAATACCAGGACGTGCTGACAGGTTCTGCTCCACCGGATAGGCTGATGGTAGCTCCACCATTGGCCAGGCCACAGGTGGCAGAATCTATCTGTATAAGACTTATCTCCGCCGATCCTTCATCTGTAATAGTGGTCTCAAGAGTAATGGAGCAAGAGCCTCCATCACGCACCAGGACCTGGTAAGTGCCTGCCAGCAGATTCAATGCCGTCGGGTTGTTTAAGGTGGAATCATGAGACCAGACATAAGTGGGATTTTCGCCCATAACCTGGAGGGTGATCATACCATTCGCCTCCCCACATTGTGTATGCACCACTGTATCCAACGCAGCTGCAAAAGTATTAGTCATGCTAATCGATGTATCGATCCTGAGCGAACATCCTGTTGAATCTGTAACGATCACCGAATAGTCCCCTACCGTGAGATTGGTCGCCATGCCCGAAGCCAGGGAATCATTATGACTCCATTGATAAGAGTATGGTCCGCTACCGTCAATAGTCAAAGAGATACTACCATCATCACCTGCGCAGGTGGCATGCTGAACTTCTATCCCTGTGGCTGGGAATTGATCTCTCTCCACGCGAAAGGACATCGTATCCTGACAGCCACTCGCATTAGTAAGCGTCAGGAAGTAGGTCCCGGGCGATAGATTTGACTGCGTCAGTGCATTCGACTGATTATGCCCCCAATTGATATTAAATCCAGATCCGGCATCACGCAGAGATACTTTGATTAGCCCATTATTTTCATCACAGGAGGCAGGTAACAGATCTTCCAGAACAATGCGAGGGCCTCTGATAAAGGCTACTGTGCTCTGAAAAACGGATGAACAACCTCTACTATTGGTGACAGTCACTTGGTAATCTCCGGCAGTGAGATTGGTGGCTGTTGCCGAAGTTATAGTGCTGTCATGCGACCATGCATAAGTAAAAGGAGCGAGTCCTGATGTAGGGGTCACGATAATCTGGCCATTGGCACGATCACACACCTCTCCCAGACTGGATAATGTGGCTGATGGATTACGAACTGAATCCACCATAAAGGTGAAGTCCGATGTACATTCTTTATTATCTGTTATGGTGACCGTATGTACTCCATAACTGAGACCACTGATAGTCAATCCCGATAGCTCAGTGCCATTCATTGCTAGTTGATAAGGGCTCTCACCACCAACTGGTGACAGGGTCACCTCTCCATCCCCCTGACCACAAGCTTCTGGTATCATTTCTACTACCTCCAGCGTAGGTAAGGGCGCTGGTGGTACCACAATCGTCCTTTCCGACATACAACCCAGATTATCACTTACACCAATCAGGTAAGATCCGGCTGCCAGGTCGGTAAAATTGCCATCGGGCACGGTGTCACCATCAATGGTGAAGGTGAAAGGAGTCAAAGTATTTCCTCTTACGTCTATTTGGATGCTACCATTATCTTCATCACAATCCGGACTCTCTATTTCCGCGATGTGGATAATCGGTACACCCAGTGTAGTTATTTCTATTTCGTCCTGAATCACGCATCCCTGTGCGTCAGTCACTTGCACCGTATGCATACCTGCGGCAAGATCCGTCGCGACGTCTGTGTTTATGGTTGCATTTTGATCCCAAACCACCGTGTAGGGTGGGGTTCCTCCGCTATAGCTCACCATGGCAGAGCCGCCACTTTGGCAAGTGGCCTCAGAAAGCTGCACCGTAGCAATCATCAGACTATCGGGTTCCTCAACTAATATGTTATTGATAGGAAAGGCGCATCCATTGGCATCGGTGATCACCAGGTCATATGTATCCGGTGCCAGACCATTAAATACATTGGTCACCTGGGAGGTAGAAGGTCCCAAACCATATCGATAGGGTGGTGTCCCTCCGGTAGCGTTGACCGTAATGCTTCCGTCATTTGCACCGTAACACTTGACATCTACTACATCAACAGTACCTTGCAAAAGTGTGGGTTCCAAAATGACAAAGTCCCGGGTCACTTCACAATCATTCTCATCTCTGACATGAATGGTGTGAAGTCCTGGTGAAATATTGGTAAACAAGGGATTGGATCCAAAAGACCCACCATCAATCGCATACGAGAGATCACCAGTACCCCCGCTACCATTGGCCAAAATGCTACCATCATCGGCACCGAAGCATGAAATGTGCGTTGTATCTGAAAGAGACAGATTAACGGCCACAGGCTCACTAATGGAAAATGTGAATTCCTGAAGACAATTATTTGCATCCTCTATGGAAAACTGATAGCTACCGGCTCCAATATCGGATAACATCACTTGCCCGCTCGAAAGAGGTAATAATGTGTAGCTACCTCCTACCGGTCTCCATTGCACCGTGTAGGATCCATTTCCACCAATGAGTCTGAAAGCTATAGATCCACTGGCACTATCTGCGCACAACGCATCCTGTAGTGTCAATTGATCGTAAAAGATTAGGTTTGGTTGAGTGATGGGGATGGTTATAGCTGCCGTGCATCCCTTACTGTCTGTCACCTGGTAGAAATAAGTCCCTGCAGATAGACTACTATAGGTAGCCGTATTGCCATCCACCGGGTTGCTACTATTTTGTGTAATGGTATAGGGACCTACACCTCCGGAGGCCAGGAGCATAACACTACCCGTAGCATCTCCAAAGCAAAGCACATGCTGGACACTAGTAGTTTCCAGTGTGAGAGACGCCATATTTTCAACCTCAAAGTCCACTGGTGCCAGTGTACAATTTGCGGCTGTGGCACAGAGCTGGTAGGATCCCGCTGGAAGATCACTGATCTCAAAGAAGGATTCACCAGGTCCGGTGGTTGCCGTGGCAACCGCTACGTCACAATTCGGACCTGGGGCAGAAATACTCCAATTGTGGGTAAAGCCATTAGGGGTAAATTCAACCCGGATCATGGCATTTTGACATTGGTTAATGGCCGGGTCCAGTATGGTAACGACAGGATTTGGCTGGAAAGACTGCATAGGAATATTAATGGTTTCCTGCACCAGGCAACCGTTGGCATCCCTGACATAGACGGTATTGCTGGTCCCGGCTCCTGTCAATACTGCTGAAGATCCAAAGTTGATGTTATCCAGAGAATACATATAGGGAGATGTACCTCCTGATGCCGTAGCCGTCACTTCTCCATTCGTTAAGGAGCAATCAATGTCCGGACCGGTATTCTGCAATACAACCTGAAGTAGATCGGGCGTAGTTATATCGATCGAGGTGATAGTAGCCATGCAATTGTTTGCATCAGTGACTAACACAGAATAATTATTATGTGGAGGCACATTCATGAGAATGTAAGGTCCCGCTGATACGCCACTTTGAAGCTGTACCTGACTGTTGTCATCAGCGTCCAAAAGGGTCACCATATAAGGCGCCGTTCCACCCGTCAGATCCAGATGAATCCTGCCATCATCGGCGCCAAAACAAGAAATATTGTTTGTCGAATCTAATTCTGCAGATATCGCGGTCGGCTCTGTAAGCGTGAAGGCTACCGTACCGTTGGCTGTACAATCATTCTGATCTTTTAGAACGATGTCATAAACACCCGGGGACAAGGTCAGTGCTATATATCGGCGTAACACGGGTTCAGTTTCCTCGGTCAGGCTTATGGGATTGAAAGTGCTTCCACCATCGGTAGAAACCATCAAAGGATTATCGGCAACCGAGCGACCATCAATATCCAGAATCACTGTAGCCAGGTCTCCTGGACAAAGAATGGGTTGAACGATATCGTATGCTGTGATGAAAAAGCTTTCGGGCTCATCAATCGTAGCACCTACTGTCGTCTGGCACCCATCTGCATCCGCGAGCGTCACGGTATAGGATCCACCGGATAAGGTTTGAAATACAGGACTGGGCTGAAAGTTCAAACCATTGAGAGAGTACATGTAGGGAGTTCTTCCTCCACTTGCACTTACGGTCAAAGAGCCGTTGGCATCTCCGGCACAGGTTACATCTACTTGATTTGCTACTGTCAGATTCAACGGACTCTGCTTTCCTACGGCGATGGTATAGCTTTGCACGCATCCCCGATTATCGGTCACGGAAACCACATAGGAGGCATCCCCCGGGATACCAGAGAAAGTAGCGGTTGTTCCTGCACCCGGGTCGGGGCTATATCCCGGTATGCTGAAGGTATAGGGAGCTTCTCCCCAGGAGGCGCCTGCGGTTATAGTGCCGTTATCTGCACATGCACTGGCAGGCGTACTGCTAGCCGCAATAGCAAGAGCAACAGCCGGCTCGGTAAGTGTTGCCCTGCCTACCTCTTGCGCACAACCATTGTTATCGATCAGCTGGAAGTCATATGCTCCGTCAGGCAAGTCAACTGTGGGAGGAGGCATTGCGTTGACGTCACTCGCCACCGTTGTCCAGGCCCCGGTTGATCCTGATTGTCGCCAGGATATGTCGTAAGGACCGACTCCACCGGTAATATTATTGAGCAATATACGTCCCGAATCTCCTTTACATTGTATAGATGAACTGACTATGACATCCGCTGTCATTACCTGTGGATCAGAGAATCCAAAATTTGAGGAATTAGTGACACATCCATGTACATTGCTTACCTGTACTCTATAGGAACTCGAAAAAGGAGGACTCACTACTGTACTGAATGCACCCGACGAGTTTAAACTCGCCACAACGCTGTTTCCAGCATCTAAGAGAGTATAGTTAAACGGACCATTGCCATTGGTGACGGAGAACGAAAATGAGCCCTGACCACCAGGGCAAGTGGGCTGAGTGATATTATTCGCAACTAAGACAGGATCAGGAAGGTGCGCTAGTGAACCCAATGACTTCACGACAGTACAATTTCCAATGGTCATCTGACTTAGACCTGCCTCCTGTATTACGGTGGTGACCTTAAGAGAATAGGTACCAGTATTCAAACCCGAAAAAAGATGAGAACCTCCGGCATACAATGGATTATTCCCATCAGCGCCTGCGTTGGCAACCACGTTGTCGCCAGCATCTACCAGTGTAAGTCTTATCTGTGTATTTGGATCATAATTGCTAATGCCATCAAAACGAATCGACATGTCTGCATCAGTGCCACAGGTTGGCAATAGAGTAACGTTGATATTCGACACATCAGGTGGAGGAGTAAGTATAGTAGGCGCAGGAATTGTCGCGGTTGATATCCAGTCCTGATTATCATAAATGCAACCTGAATTTGGCTTCATTCGGACTCGATAGTGCCGTAAGGGCAAAGTAACCTGACGATCCAGATAATTTGTTGTTTCAGGCTCCGGAGTCCATGGAGCACTTCCTGTATTTGATGATTGCCATTCAAAAATTCCACCATTGTATTGTGAATCCTCATAGTCGACTGCAATACGATAGGTGTCTCCTTCGCAAAACGTCGGTTGAGTTCCATTAGCAGTATTCGTGTATCTAATAGTTTCCTTGATCGCATCAAAAGTGTAGCGATATCTGATCGTATAGTAATAACCATACGTACCTCGACCTGATTGCTGCCTCACAGTGTGCCACACACCAGGTGTTGGCGCCCGGGTCGAAAGATGGTAGCGAAATCCTGAATCACTTGCTACATAATCACCTCCAGTTTCATCGCAACTTTCAGCCGCATCACTTTCGTAAAATGTTGTCCAGTAACGGAGGTCAAGGCTATTATTACAAAGGTCAAATCCACTTCCCGTCACATCTAAATTTGTTTGAAACTCCCTGTAATTAACTATCGTGTTGTAGTCCGCAAAAGGCGGAGGATAAATTGGCCATACATGGGAAAACGTATTATTCTCATCGCCATAAGGACTACCATAAGGCTGTTGATTGATGAGCCTGTCACACCAGGTGAATGTGGTAAGCGTGTTCCAGGCTCCGTTTTGATAAAATCTTGGCGTCAGAGTAATGTCCCAGGCCGGATCAGGTCGGAAATGATCAAAGCAGCATTGATCATCAAAAATGCCGTACCACTCTACCGACAGCAACTCCGCTTCAATTCGAATTTGACCCTGCGACCAGATATCCGGTAAGCTGACCAACATCAATACGAATCCAACATACAATCTCATGATCAATTTATATTTCATCCTAATACGCGATTTGAGTGGTGGAACTAAGGGGTGACTGCATTTCATTGGTGAGAACAGCTCGCACAGCATAGCGATACGCCGTGTTCATTTTTGGCTGGTGATCCACATATCGGAAAATGGCTTTCCGGCGATGCTCTATCTTGATGTCTGATGCTGGCACCAGTTCGTAGGTAGAGATATCTTCGGACCCTTCGCCACGGAGTACTACAAAATGATGGACATCCGTATTAGGAGTATACTCCCACTGGACATTCACCTGCTTGCCACGACGATCAGCGTCCACCCGGACATTCCAGGGACTGGGTATTTCCAAATCCGATTCGATATAGAGGTTTACTTCATCACTCTGAGCAGATAATCCTGCCTCGTCAATAGCACGGATCTGGTAATAGTTACCAGCACCTGCTGCAAATTCACTGAGCTGCAAATACTCTTCTTCCGCATCCAGTTCCATGACCATTTCCCAGGTTCCAGTATCTGCTCTGTGCCACAACTCATGCTTTACCAGATCACTACTACTACTTCCTACCCACTCCAGTTGCACCAGGGCATTCTCAAAGGCAATGGATCGGATGACGGGAGCCGAAGGAGGGATCGTATCCGGCCGGGTTAACATGGCAATGGATGACATGGGTGACATATTCTGCCGATAGTCGTAGGCTGCCACCTTGATGTAGACATGCCGGCTTAGTGTATTGAGATTTGTACTGTCGAGATAGACATTGCGAGGATGTACCCGGTTCGTCAATTGCGTAAATTCATCGGTCGAATCATTACTCATCCACACCCGGTATCCCAGCATATCCGGCTCAGTATTTTCATCCCAGGTCATAATCATGGTGCCATCGTCCATGATTTGCCCGCGTACGTTCATGGGGGCTGCCGGAGGTACTTCATCCACCAATTGTGCGAGTGCCGGAAATGATGCTACCTCACGATCATAGCCATCGATCCCTACTACTTTATAATAATTGGTGGGCAGAGGCGCGTGATCCACGAAAAATCGCAGATTAGGTGCCATCAATTCATCCGGATTTAGTAATTCGTATTGGCCATCCACTTTATTTGACCTGTAAATCCTGAACCCCAGGATGAGCGGTTCATCTTCCACATTGTATCGCCAGCTGATACCAAACTGATCATCTGACTCATACGGAAGTACGGATTCTATGACCGGGAAGCTAAATGGCAATGGCTCAATGCCCTGCCCTACCTGCGGATCGGATGGGGGCCCTTGCTCATTAAATGCTGTATTACCCCTGACCCGGTAGTGATAGACTACATCGTTAGAGGGCAGACTGTCGATATACATCATATAGCGACCATCAGCCTCAGTCCTCTCCGGATTAATCAGTGGTTTGTCGTGTACGGGATTGAATGTCTCACCGTCCTCTGATCGTTCCAATGTATAACTGACATAGGTGTGCTGGTATAGTGCCTTGTTCCAGGCCAGAAGCACCTGACGATCTTCAAAAGCGGCAGAGAAATCAAGTATTTTTGGCAGTTGTTCCACATCTTGCAATGCAAGAGAAGTATATCCGGTATCTATCTGTATCCGGGCCGCTTCGGTAGGAAATACACGGTACACATAGGTCTCACTTGACTTTGCCGTAGAATCGATCCATGCCAGCCCCATAGCGAGGGCTGCCTCATACGAATGATCCGCAGCAAAGAGTCCAAAACTGAATCGGTTCTCCTGGTCTCTGGCAATATCAATCAGAGAAGCTTCCTCGCCCT
>JAUILM010000156.1 GCA_030432855.1 Bacteroidia bacterium | reverse complement strand
GAAGCAAACGATCCTGGGAGCCGTGATTTGGGTTAGCTTATTTGTGTGTTCTGGTTACTTCCTGGGAGAAGTACCCTGGGTAAAAGAAAATTATGGATTGATTTTCCTTGGTTTGATTATTCTAACGATCATTCCACTCTTGGTTCAAATGCTGAAAGGTCTTATCCGATTAATTCATAAATGATGGGACGAAGTGAGCACCTAACAATATGAGGAGTGAGATAAAAAAACCCAAATCATCACGATCTCTCTTGACCCACGTAAACTCGGGAGTTAGACAGATTCTGCCACAAATGATTCACGACCCTAAAGTTTCCTTGGCAAAAGGGAATACATTCAACCACCTGTACTGGGATAATATTTTGAAGATCACTATCTTACACCTCACTACTGTATTTATTGTCATACTATCATTAAACATGGGTTCACATAAGGAACTGGTACTCCATGTCCTAAACGAAAATGAATACAAGTCTCAACGTGAATGAATATAAAACACAGACATCTCACTCTCACAGTAGTCATATTTTCTATTATCGCCTGTACCTCAGAAAAGGAAACTACTAAGCCGAAAGTAATGAGTATCTCGGAAAGTGTATACTCGACAGGATACATAAAGAGTAAAAATCAATATGAAGTCTTTGGGCAGGCAAATGGAATCATAGAAAAAATATTCATTTCGGAAGGAGTAGAAATAAAGCAAGGGGATCCGGTTTTTAAGATCATGAATACAAATTTGAAGCTGGCTACAGAAAATGCCCGATTAGCATCTAGTGCTGCAGATTATGCTAAGAATCAAGATAAATTAATCGACGCTGGAAAATCAATTGAGTTGGCAAAAAAGGACCTCCTCTATGATTCTCTGCAATTCAACCGTCAAAAGAACCTCTGGGAGAAGAACATTGGAAGCCGTGTGGAGCTTGAACAAAAAGAATTAAAATTTGAAAAATCCAAAGCAGCACTTAAAAAAGCAAAAACCAACTATCAGGACCTGGCGAAAGAAATAAAATTAGCTTCCGAGCAAAGCAAGAACAACCTTATCATTGCGCAAAAGAAAGAGGAAGATTTTATTGTAAGAAGTGAAGTAGATGGCAGAGTGTATAAAATCAATAAAAAAGAGGGCGAGCTAAACAATGGCCTTGATCCTATCGCTATAATTGGCACCAATGAGTTTGTAATCGAACTTACTATTGACGAGAAGGACATTATAAAAGTCAAGAAAGGACAACAAGTGATTGTACGCATGGATAGTTATAATGCGGAAGTATTTGATGCTCATATTATTGCTATCGAACCCATCATGAATCTCCGAACTCGATCATTTCAGGTAGAAGCCATCTTTAGGGAAAAGCCTCCCGCTCTCTATCCAAACCTCACTGTGGAAGCGAACATAGTCATCCAAAAAAAGGAGAATGCACTAACCATTCCCAGAAACTACCTTACTAATGGGTCCTATGTCCAACTGAAGGGTGGACAACTTCAAAGCGTAGAAACGGGCATCATGGACTATGACCTGGTGGAAATCACGGCGGGAATTGACGAAGCCACCATAATCGAGTTGCCGGAAAAATGAGGCAAAAGTACCTGATAGAAATTGCTAACGCACTAATGCTTGCCCGATGGAAGCAGACTCTTGTTGCGGCTATCGGTGTGATGTTTAGCATTTCACTATTTGTGACGCTTCTCGGATTCATGGAAGGTCTCAATAAATTGCTTGATGGGATGGTAATAAACCGAACACCTCACATTCGCCTCTACAACGACATACAGCCCTCTCCAGTCCAACCGATTGATCTAAGTAAGAACTACAAGGAATATTATAACATTGTCAGGTCGATCAAACCGGCAAATACCCGGAAAGAAATATATAACTTTCAAGAGATCATCAGTAGACTTAGAAACGATAATCGCGTAGAAGGCGTGGCATCTAAAATAACTGCACAAGTCTTTTACAATTTTGGAAACATAGACCTTAATGGGATCATAAATGGAATCGAGGTCGAAAAGGAGGTCAAACTATTTGCTTTCGGAGACTATATAAGTGCCGGGAAATTTCTAGACCTGGAGACTGTTTCAAACAGTATTATTTTGGGGCAGGGAGCAGCTGATGTAATGAAAGCAAACCTGGGTGATATCATATCGGTCACTACTACCGAAGGAGAACAATTTTCATTAAAGGTGGTAGGATTCTTTCAATCAGGTATGGCTGAGATCGATAAAGTACAAAGCTATGCGAGTATAAAAACGACCCGGCGACTTCTCGGAGTCAAAAACACTTATGTAAGTGACATCCAGATAAAGCTAGAGGATCTGGATAGTGCCCCAAAACTCGCTCTGGAATATGAAAAGTTCTTTAAATTAAATGCTGAAGATATTCAAACAGCTAATGCACAGTTCGAGACTGGAAGTGGTGTCCGATCCATAATCTCCTATGCTGTAGGAATAACTTTACTAATCGTATCCGGATTTGGCATATACAACATACTTAATATGTTGATTTATGAAAAAATGGATACAATTGCGATCTTGAAAGCTACCGGATTTGCAGGAAGTGATGTTAAGAAGATCTTCATCTTCATTTCTATGAGTATTGGAATATCCGGAGCCGTATTAGGTGCATTTCTAGGGTTCCTAATGTCTCTGGGTATAGATGCAATACCTTTCAGTGCTCCCTCATTACCTAAAGTCAACACATATCCCATTGACTATGGCATTGAGTATTATATCATAGCTATCATTTTTGCGATCGCTATGACATTTCTTGCCGGTTGGATGCCGGCAAAAAAGGCAAGCAACGTAGACCCGGTAATTATTATCAGAGGAAAATAAATGAAAGAGAAAATTGCGCTGGAAGCCCGATCCATTAATAAGTCCTTTTACAAGCCCGTCCGAATAGATGTTCTAAAGGACATAACCTTTCAATTGAATAAGGGGGAATACGCATCAATCATCGGACGTTCAGGAAGTGGAAAATCCACCTTGCTGTACATTCTCTCTACCATGGATACAGATTATTCCGGAGAACTTTTTATTGATGGTATAACGACAAAAGGCAAAACGGATAAGGAGCTGGCAGCCATCCGCAATGAAAAAATTGGCTTTGTTTTCCAGTTTCACTATTTACTCCCTGAATTTTCAGCTATCAAGAATGTAATGCTCCCTGGGTTTAAACTGAATAAATTAAGTCACGAAGAGTTAGAGCAAAATGCTTACAAGTTGCTGGAGACACTGGGTGTAGAAAAGCTAGCTAATAAAATGGCCTATAAGTTGTCCGGCGGTGAAAAGCAACGAGTAGCGATTGCACGTGCAATGATTAATGACCCAATCATAATCATGTGCGACGAACCTACAGGAAATCTGGATCGAAAAAACGCCAATATAGTCTTCAATATTTTTAAAGAACTCACTGAAACCCATAACAAAACCCTTCTCGTCGTCACTCATGATCTAAGCTTTGCCAGAAAAACACGTCGTATCATAGAACTAGATGATGGAAGGATTATTTCCATCTGAAGTTTTGATGATTTCCAGAATTTATCAGGACAAATGTAGTATCACCGCACCATGAGACACCGGGATATCAAACTAACAATGATTCTTTTTAATTGAGTAGAAGTATCCAGCTAAGGTTCCCATCCTGACTTGATGTCACGAATTATTGCTTCTATATTCTCACTTCCATCCATGAGGTTTATATTTTCATCTCCATCCGATCGATGATCAAAGAGCATCTGAGCTAGTATGGAATCACTCTCCGAGCGCCACTCCGTGTAGGCATATTCATGTGAGGTATAGGTGAAGCCATTGTGCCAGACTGACTCAACACTTTTCTTCCAGGATGGCCTACTTCCGACATCAAGAAGTGGCACCAGACTATTCCCCTGCAAATGGCCGGGATCGGGTAATTGACAAAGTTGTTGCAGTGTGGGATAAATATCCACGAACTCTACCATCTCATTCCGCAATTGTCCTTGTTTACCCGGCACTTTTAAAATTAGAGGTACCTGCAGCGAAGTGCGATAATTACAATGCTTACACCACAGTCCATGCTCCAGCAGATTCCAGCCATGATCGCCCCAAAGTACGACGATGGTTTCTTCGTCGAGATTTAACTCCTCCAGGGTATTCAAAAGATCCCCAATGAGAGCATCCGTATAACTCACGCAAGCATAGTATCCATGGATTAATGTACGCGCCATTTCGTCAGAAACAGGACCCTCCGGAGGCACACCATTGTAAGCCCGCAATTCACCAAAACTGTGCAGAGCCTGGTTAGGCACATCGCTTGGTCTTTGACTATTTCCGGGGAGCTGAATTTCCTCAGTGTCGTACATCTCCCAATACTTCGACGGGGCATTAAAAGGCAGATGTGGTTTCAGATAACCCACGGCCAGAAAAAAAGGCTGGTCTTGCTCACTCAATCGTTTAAGATCGGCAATCGATTTTTCAGTCATTTTCCCATCCCGGTAGGCATTATCCGGGATATCAGCCTTTTCATATGGCCAGCCACGAGTACCTGCAGCTGTATCCAATCGTATATTTTCTGCCAAAAGATAATCTCTGGATGACAATCCTGTGGGTCGCCAGACTTCATCCCATCCATCACGGGAGTCATCCGGATTGTGGAAAACCTTCCCATTTGAGATGGTGGTATAGCCATTGGCTTTAAAAAGCCCGGGTAGGGTAGTAATATCAGGAGCATCTTCGTCAGCTCGGGTCAGATAGGATTTGAAACGATGTAGCGTAGGTCTTATGCCCGTCATGATACTGGCTCGAGATGCACCACAGACAGGAATATTACAATAGGCATTCTCAAATAGAATACTTCTCTCTGCCAATGCGTCGATGTTGGGAGAATGAATATGGTCGGCACCGTAGCAACCCAGCTCAGGCCGCAAGTCGTCCACAGCTATAAATAACACATTGGGTGCTTGTGGAGCAATTCTATTGACTCCTCTGGAAAAAGATAGAAATGTGGATAGGAGTAAGGCTCCGAATGACACTATCAGAATTTGTTTCATAACCAAATTTATATAGTTCTAAAAATAGGAAAGTTCTTAGGAAGCACTATCGACTTCACGACCTCTATAAGGTTTTAAGTCATCCATGACAAAAACTGGAAATGGTTGTTTGAGGTTGATGAAAAGGGTATATTTCCGAACGCAGAATTCACCTTCATTTTGCTGCAGGACCAGATTAGGTCACTAGTAGATGAACCCATAAGTTATTGTAATAAAGTCTGAGATGAATTTTTGTGCCAGGCAAGGAGAAAAACGCAGCGATAGCCAGAGCTATAATGAGTATTTGCGACGAAGTATGGTGCAAAAAGTCGCCAGAATTTGTCATAAGAATTTGTGGGTTCGTCTACTAGTGTTGTCATTATTAAGTAAGCATACTTAAGGTGAAGTCATTTTGTATTTTAGCAAGACGTGAAAAGCGAAGTATAGCACCGCTCCATGAGCTTTTTAAAACGTAGGTAAAATGCAAAAGGACAAATCTTGCAGTGTGCTAATTTAGTAATTGCAACACTATATGAATGAACACCACACTTTAGCATAAAAATCCAAAGAAATAAAGAAGTCAATGCCATGTCTAAATATCTGAAAAATACTCTGATATCGTTATTATCCCTCATCACAGTGATCGGTCATGCGCAGGAAGGGGATCGAAAACCTAACATAATTGTAATTCTTGCCGACGATTTGGGCTATGGAGAAGTTGGCGTATATGGTCAGGAGAAAATTAAAACTCCAAATATAGATGCACTGGCGGAAAGAGGAATGAAATTTACACAGCACTATTCAGGTGCGCCGGTATGTGCACCTGCCAGATATGTACTATTGACAGGATTGCATACGGGTCATGCTTATATACGTGGTAATGACGAGTGGGGTGACCGAGGCAATGTTTGGGATTATGAAGCCGCTTTTCATGATCCTTCTCTGGAAGGTCAAAGACCCATCCCGGATAGTACTATTACCATTGGACATAAGCTAGGGCAGGCGGGATATAAAACCGGCATCTTCGGCAAATGGGGTTTGGGAGCGCCCAACACCTCAGGTGTGCCCAATAAGCAAGGCTTCGATTATTTCTATGGCTATAATTGCCAACGGCAGGCACATAATTTATATCCATCCCACCTCTGGGAAAATGATAATAAAATATTGCTGGATAATGCACTTGTATCCCCCACTGTAAAACTGGACTCCCTCGCTGACCCTTATAAGGAAGAGAGTTATTCGAAATTCTCACAAAATGAATATGCTCCCGAAAAAATTCATAAAAAGGCAATATCCTTTATCAGGGAAAACAGGGAGGGTCCCTTTTTTATGTACTACGCCTCTCCTCTTCCCCATTTACCATTGCAGGTGCCAAAAAAATATGTTGACAGATACCGAGAAATGTTTGGCAAAGAAGAGCCCTACATCGGTGATGATGCATACTTTCCCAACCGATATCCCAGGGCTGCCTACGCAGGAATGATCAGTTATCTTGATGATCAGGTCGGTCAATTGATTGAGACACTTAAAGAAGAAGGCCTTCTTGACAACACCATTATTCTGTTCACAAGTGATAATGGCCCCACCTACCTGGGCGGTGTTGACTTCAACTATTTCGAGAGCTCGAAACCCTTCTCCAATGGTTATGGCAGAACCAAAGGCTTCCTCTATGAGGGAGGGATAAGAGTACCACTCATCGTCAGCTGGCCTAATCACATCAAGCCAGGTACTTCCAATGAGCATCCTTCCGCTTTTTACGATATCATGCCCACTCTTTGTGATCTTGCTGGAGTCACCCCACCCAAAGGAACCGATGGAATTAGTTTCAAACCTTCATTGTTGGGCAAGGATCAGGAGACGCATCAATATTTATATTGGGAATTTCCCAGCTATAAAGGTCAGCAAGCTGTCCGGTTGGGAAAATGGAAAGGTATCCGAAAAAATATTTTTGACGGCAACTTACAGATCGAACTGTACAATCTCGATACCGACCTGAAGGAAGAGCAGGATGTCTCAGAGCAGTTTCCGAATATTGTCAAGGAAATTGAGCAGATCATGGAGCTAGAACATATTCCTGCTGAAAATGAGAAGTTTAAATTTAAGCAACTGGGGGATTAATAATCCTTCTCGTAATAAATACTGCGACAATAGAAAACTTGTTCCAGACTAAGTAAAAGCACGGATCGAGAACCTCGATAAGATCTTCACTATTAATTATCATAACTTGTTCAATAAAAACATGAAGTTATCAAAATGACTTACCGGTATTCTATTTTATTCCTTTTGCTTCTGACTGCAATAATTGGTAGTGGTCAAGTGAACCAGGATTTCCTACCCAAATTTGAAAAATCCCAAACCACTACCCATAAAATCCCCCAGGATCAGAAGTTTACCTTTGGATACTTGGAGGTACCTGAAAACAATCAATTCCTAGTAGTCAAACGATCAAGATTCCCGTCTATATCTTTAAAAGTCGAAATCCCAATCCAGCACCAGATCCAATCATTTACACAGTGGGAGGTCCAGGTTCCACTACGATGCCTTCTGCGCAGTATATGAACTACTATAAGTATTTGGACGACAGAGATTTCATCTTGATCGAACAGAGGGGTAACTACTACGCAGATCCTCATCTGGATTGTCCAGAATGGGCAAAGGCTTTGAGGCTATCCAATATTTCAAATGATAGTGCAAGGAACGATTCACTTCTACTAAATGCAGCAAAGGACTGCAAAAAAAGACTGACAACTTCGGGGATAGACCTTAATGGATATAATACTAAAGAAATTGCGGCTGACATAAATGATCTAGTCGAAGTGCTAGGTATTAAAGAGTACAACCTGCTCACCATTTCCTACAGCACCAAAATAGCTCAAGTATTAATTAGAGACTACCCTGAGAGAATTAGAAGTGTAGTGATGGACTCTCCACTACCCCTTGAAGTCAACTATGATGAGGAAAGTATAATAAACCTTCTGGAGTCTGTGGAAAAACTACTCGATGATTGTCAGGCTGATGAAAATTGCAAGTATGCTTTTCCTGATTTAAAGAATAGATTTCTACAGTACCTGAAAGATAAGACCAATACACCGCTTCAAGTCGACATCAAAGATCCAATTACAAGTCAGAACAAAACTTTTCATCTAAGAGGTGCCGATTTCATTTCTGTTTTTACATCTGCTTCTACAGATGGGGTCCACGAGATTCCGTTCGAGATCAATAAAGTACTGTCTGGAGATCTATCATCTGTAAAAGAAGAGCTGAGAAGTCTTTTCGCTGAGCCTGGTAGTGGTGCTGGTATGGGTATGAGACTTTCTGTCTGGTGTGCAGAAGAAAATCCCTTTAGTTCTCAAGATATAATTGAGAGTGAAACCAACATACACCCAGAAGTAAAGGGAATGTCGCCAGCTGTGTTTGACGATAGTATTTGCAAGGTATGGGGTGTCAACAAGGTGGGAGATATTGAGAACCAACCTATTACCACTGAAATACCCATATTGCTAATCAGTGGAGAATATGATAATGAAACTCCACCTAAATGGGCAAGATCTATGATGGATAACCTGCAAAATTCACATCATTTGATTTTCGAGGGTTGGAAACATACGCCTACCACCAATTGGAGTAATCAATGTGCCATGGTAGCTGCTAATGAATTCTTCAACTCACCTGAAGTTAAACCAAATCCCGCTTGTCTTGAGCAGATCAATACACCTGATTTTAAGATTGCTAATTAAGCAGACCTCTTTTTTTTTGCATGAACACCTTTTCGGAGTTCACACTTTTCGAACACTGTCGTGCTCGACTTTGCGAGATCATTGGTTCATAATTCAAAAAGTACATAGAGCGCCCGTCTTTATTGTACTTTTGCTCTCATGACGAAACCCTAAAGCATAATCCGGGCTTACATGGAAGGAGCTAAGAAATTTGGCACATTTGGCGGGGTCTTTACTCCCACATTATTGACCATACTGGGTGTCATCATGTACCTGAGGCTAGGTTGGGTCGTTGGCAATGCCGGTTTGCTCGGTGCCTGGGTTATCATCCTCTTGTCCTATTTCATCACACTGTGTACAGCTCTTTCCATGTCTTCCATTACTACTAATATCCGCATCGGTGCCGGAGGAGCTTATGCCATCATTTCACAAGCATTAGGGTTAGAAGTAGGCGGCAGTTTGGGCATCCCCAGATATATATCCCAGGGCCTGGCCGTGACCATGTATATCTTTGGTTTTCGGGAAGGGTGGTTGTCCATTTTCCCCACGCATATTCCCTTTGTGATCGACCTGGTCGTTTTTGTTATCCTCTATGGCATCGCGTACAAAAGCGCAGATCTGGCGATCAAGACCCAATTCATTATTATGGGTATCATATTCCTGTCACTGGCTACAATTGTCCTGGCATCTTACTATGGCTCTATGCAGTTTGATACAGAAGAGGTAGTAAAATGGGGAACTTTCCGAGGTGTGGAAGGAGGCTCCGGCGAGAAATTCTGGTTGGTCTTTGCCGTCTTCTTTCCTGCTGCTACCGGCATCATGGCCGGAGCGAATATGTCAGGGGAATTGAAGGATCCACGCAAAAGCATACCGGCCGGCACACTCTGGGCGATTGGCGTAAGTCTAGTCATTTATCTGGCACTTGCGTATTGGGTGGCGAGATCCGCGACAGAGAATGAATTGCTGTCCAATTACAACATTATTATCGATCGTTCTGTCTTTCCTCCTCTGGTCATTGCTGGTGTCCTGGGAGCAACCTTCTCCTCTGCCCTGGCGTCCTTGGTCGGTTCTTCCCGTATTCTGTTTGCCATGGGTCATCACCGGGTGTTGCCCTATGGTGGTTGGTTGGAATATCAAAACAAGAT
>JAUILM010000155.1 GCA_030432855.1 Bacteroidia bacterium | reverse complement strand
TGGATACGATGATCACAGTGTTAAAAACAATGCATGGTCCCGTCGTGAACCGATCTGATGATAAAATTTTAGCGCTCCGTATGGTGGGTATGGATCGTCCCAACATGATGTTGCAGTGGTGGCGCATGATCAACAGCCATTCCTTCGAAGAGTTTGAGAATGCATTAAAAATGGCACAGATTCCTTTTTGGAATGTTATGTATGCCGACAAGGCGGGTACTATTTTTTATTTATTTAATGGCCTTGTACCTAAACGAAGTGAGGGAGATTGGGACTATTGGAATCGCATCATTCCGGAAGGTAAATCTACCGACATCTGGACTGAAGTTCATTCGTATGAAGATCTGCCAAAAGTGAAAAATCCGACCACAGGTTGGCTTCAAAACTCCAACGATCCTCCCTGGACCAGTACCATTCCGACCGTGCTTGACCCGGATGACTACCCTGATTATATGGCACCTAAATACATGGCTTATAGACCCCAGCGATCTGCTCATATGCTCATGCAAGATGAGTCGATCACTTATGAAGAACTCATGGCATATAAACTATCGACCCGACTGGAGTTTGCAGATAGAATACTCGATGATCTTTTTAAGGCCATTGAAGTCTCTGATTCGGAGAAGGCGAGGCAAGCCATGAAAGTACTGAAGGAATGGGATCGAAGCGCTGATGTTGATAGTAAGGGGATGCTACTGTTCTATATGTGGTCCAGGAAATTTAACCTTTGGCAGAATCAGAACTACACTACTGTGTGGAAAATGGAGGACCCTCTGAGTGGCCCTGATGGTATTGCAGATCCAGCGCGTGCGGTGGAGCTGTTGGAAAACACAGTAGACGAATTGCAACAGAAATTTGGAAAGCTGGACATGGAATGGGGAGATTACTACCGAATAGACTACAATGGAAAAAACTTGCCGGGAAATGGTGTGGATGGATCGGTAGGTGTAGTGAGAGTAGCATGGCCGGGTAGAATGGATGAAGATCATATGTACATAGGAGGCGGTGACTCCTGGGTAGGTGTGATTGAGTTTGGAGATAGTGTCCAGGCACGAGTACTCCTGAGTTATGGAAATTCTAGTGAGAAAAATTCCCCCAATAATGGCGATCAGTTGGAATTATTCTCGAAAAAGGAATTACGGGTCCCGTCATTTACTGTGGAAGAGGTGAAAAAGAATACCGTTGAAGTTGACAAATTGTAACTAGTGGACTGTAACACTTATATGGGTAGTATAAATTGGAGCTATTTTGTGCCAGATCGAATCCTGATGCTGACTCTGCGTCAGTAGAAGCAATACCGCACATAGCCAAGCTACGTAAGGCTATTGATGATGAAGAGCTGGTGCAAAAGAAACCAATTGATACACTCGATTTAAATGTTACAGTCCACTAGCTGAACAAAGGTCGAATTATATGGGCTCTCATCAAAATACATGTGATCTGAGACAATACAGGCCTACATTTGATACCTTTTATTGATACGCTTATGGATTTTTGGTCACTAATCACTCATTGTGTAGACCAAAATGATAAAAGTGATAAAACGAGTTAAATATAATTTGACCCCATTTGCCTTGCTCTCAACTATTTTAATGGCAACATCTCTATATCATCTGTTTTTCCCGGGTCCTTACAAAATGGGGATGCTAGGTTTTTTTTACTTTTTTCCGGTTGCACTGATTTTATTCGCCGTCGATTTTCTGGGACAATATTTTGCCACCAGTTATACAAAAGTGGTGGCTGCTGAAGTAGTGTTAATTGTCTTGATGGCATGTGGCTATACAATGACTCAAAGAACTTCCACCTTTTTACTACCGGATGAATTTGCAAGGGATCAGGTGGTCGTAGTATTTGGCATGGAAAACACACCTAAGCTTACTTCTCGGGGTTGGTTTGGCACCTATCAAGTCAAGGTCCCAGAAACGGGTATAGTACTTACATCATCTGATGTCGGAAGTATCCGGCGAGGCGTTGAAATGAAAAGTAAGCAAACAGAGAGAAGTCGAGCAGATTTTGCTGAAATCAATGGAGTATTCGCAGATGCCCTTAAAATAGATGTAGGAGGTACAACTTACGAATGTAGTATTTGGATGATCTCAAAGAATGATACTATTAGTTACGGTTCGGATGATATGAGAAAGATTCAGGAGGAAGTACATGACTACCTTTTGAACTTTTTGGAGCACGAAGGGTAAATGCATTTTCTGTAGGTCAATCTTGGAAGGGAGGACAGCGTTTTTTGTTGTATTTTAGAAAGTTGTATAGAAAAAGGAAGAGAATAGTTTATGGCATTTTCTCACCTAATTCCTCAAGCATGATTGAAAGAATTTGCAATATACTTGGATTAGTCCTCCTATCGATAATGGCAATGGGTTGCAAGCAGCAAGTTACTTCTATAGCACCCGTTGCTAAAAGTGATCTCTCATTCCGCCTTGATTCAGTTGCCAGGACCTTTATTTCACACGGAGAAACTGTAGGATTTTCGATAGCAGTGCTTGCGGAAGGTGATACTCTTTATAATAAGGGATTTGGATATGCAGACACACTTCGAAAGAAATTAGTTAATACAAGCACAGTATTTAATCTAGCATCAATATCCAAATTTGTTGGATCTATTATGATCCTAAAACTGGTGGAGGAGGGTGTACTTTCTCTTGATCAGACGCTGGATGAATTAATACCGGACTATCCCAATGCTCAGCAGGCTTCAAAAATAAAGCTGAGGCATCTGATATCAATGACTTCGGGGTTGAAGGAGTATGCTCCGCATTTCGACAGTCTCTATGTTAATGAGGGAACATCACCTGAAGATCAGGAGGTAGTTGATTTTCTTACTCGAAATGCCTTGGATTTTGAACCCGGTACATTTTATAGGTATTGTAATTCGGGTTTTAAACTCTTACCTCACATTATGGAGTTGGCCACAGGAGTACGTTTTGAGGATTTGATCGATACCTTGATAAATGTACCCGCCAATATGAATTTTAGGTTGATGGCAGATCGATACAATCATGATGCACGTCTCACCCAATTTTTCGAAATAAAGGAAGATAGTATTGTACATAGAGATCCATGGTTGTGGCTTCGAGGTGATGGCGGGCTGACTACCTCCGCTATTGACTTAGTGCATTTACCATTCTTCTTGAGAGATAATATTTTTATAAGTGACTCCCTATTTAAACTCATGAGTGCGCGTACAGAACTGGGAAATGGGCTGACATCAGGTTATGGATTGGGTGTTAAAAGCGGCAGCTTTCTGGGGGCTCCTCTTTGGGGACATTCAGGGGCGGATAAGACATATTGGAGTATGGTATATTTTTTCCCGGAACAAGAATTGTCAATCGTCACGTTGGTCAACACCAATAATACCTTCTATGACGCCAAAGAATTATTTATTCAAGTAGCACAGGAAGTACTGGCAAGATATATACCGGATTACGAGTCGGATGAGGAATCAAATGAAGACCTATCCGATTATACCGGCACCTATTTTCGGTATGATGATAGTCCGGATGATGAAGTGGTGATACTATTAAGTGAGGAGGACCAACATTTGTACTATCAATTTGGCAAGGGAGGTATGGATATGGAAAAAATGTATTTTGGTGGTAATGATGATTTCTTTATAGAAAGATGGCCTGCTGATCGTGTTCATTTCGTTAGGGGAAATGACGGAAAAGTATTGGCACTAGAAGAATATTATGCAGGATATTTTTCTCAGCTTCGAAAGAAAAGATTGCAATAAGGGGACGCAAGTAGTAATACCTTGGGAAAATACCACCAATTCCTTGTTACATACATATTGATATGTCTGAAAGTTAAGATATTTGACTTTTTTGACAAACGAAAATGAGTGTACATGAAAGCAGTCGGATTTCAAGAGAATCTACCTATAGAGAATACAGATAGTCTACAAGACATTGAGATGGAAATCCCCGTAGCCCAGGGTCGTGATATCCTGGTGGAGGTAAAGGCCATATCAGTTAATCCGGTGGATTACAAAATTAGACATCGGAGATCTCCTGCAGAAGGAGAATGGTCAGTGATCGGTTGGGATGCCGCCGGGATTGTTAAGGAAGTGGGTCCTGATGTTACCCTTTTTGAAGTGGGAGATGAAGTCTGGTATGCGGGAGATCTGACCCGCCCGGGCAGCAATGCCGAATTCCAGCTAGTAGATGAGCGGATAGTAGGGCGCAAGCCCATAGCACTGAGTTTTTCGGAGGCCGCTGCCTTACCACTCACTTCACTGACCGCCTGGGAGCTACTGTTTGATCGCATGCAGGTTGATAAGAATGCTGAGGATAAAGTCATACTTGTGATTGGAGCGGCTGGGGGTGTAGGGTCGATCCTTGTACAACTCGTTAAAAAATTAACCAAACTAAAGTTGGTGGCCACCGCTTCACGAGCAGAGACCACGAAATGGCTACAGGCATTGGGAGCAGATCATGTGATCAACCATCGATTACCATTGAGTGATGAATTGATAAAGACAGGATTGAAAGGTGCAGACTATGTAATAAGTCTCAATGCGACCGATCAACACTTCGATGAGATCGTCAAGCTCATTAATCCCCAGGGAAAATTTGGCTTGATCGATGATCCTAAAAATATGAACATCATGCCCTTAAAGACCAAGTCAGTTTCCACCCATATCGAACTAATGTTTACTCGTTCTATGTTTGAGACCTCTGACATGATTGAGCAACACCATATTCTAAATCATGTAGCCGATCTAATCGATAACGGCACATTAACCACCACGGTGGGTGAACATTTCGGAGTCATCAATGCAGAGAACCTGCGCAAGGCGCATGCACTACTAGAATCTGGGAAGGCCAGGGGTAAGATTGTGCTGGAGGGATTTTAGGAGGAAGTAAATGTAGGAGAACGTCTTCTGTGTGACATGAAGGAGACGATTTGCTTTCTACTTTTGGAAGAAGAGCATGTATTCTCTGCTATGATTTCAATTTTCCATCCAGAATCAAAAAAAATATACTTGATGACGCACCCCACACTTTTCTATGTGGAAACAGGGAGTGGGAGCATAGAGGTAGATTTCCGATCCTATCCTGACTGGCATGATAAATTGATCTTTCTTGAAAAGGGACAATATATACGATTTATGTCCCCCTCATTTACGACACAAAAGCTGACATTTGAGGAATCGATAATTTTAAGTAATCAGGAGGGGAGGGTATTGTTCAAGCACTTGATCTCCCTGGGATTTGTACACTGTGAAAGAGGAGCAGATCAGAAGTCAGGCATTCCAGATCATTTGCAAAGATCACCTGACAAGATCATAGGTCAAAGTATTCTTGATTGGTACCGGCAAAACCCTTTCAAGGCAAGTAGGTCGGAGTATGAGATCATATTTGATGTAAAGGAAATGATTGATTATCAATATAAGGATCGACCTGGCGTCGACAGCATCACTGACGCTGTTGCAAGAGACAGAACTTCTGTCAATCAGTTGTTCAAAAGGAAGATTGGTGTGTCTATAAAGCAGTTGGTGATAAAGAAACAACTTGATGCTGCAAAAAAGGAAATTGCATTTACCGACAAGGCTATACATCATGTTGCATATGATCTGGGATATCGCGATCCAGGTTACTTCAATAGGATATTTAAAAGGCGGGAGGGCGTTACTCCGGCCGAATTTCGGGAAGAAATCGAGTATAGGATTGAAGATGATTTTGAAGAAGAACTATTCAGTCTCATCTCAGAATATCATACTCGTTTCAGAACCAATGCATTCTACGCAAAACAACTTCATATGTCGGAGAAGACCTTAGGCCGTAAAGTTCATGATAGACTGGGGACATCATTAGGTTGCCTGATACGAAATGAGGTAGTTCGAACGGCAAAGAAATATCTGGCGGAAGAAGTGAAAATACGAGATATAGCTTTTACACTTGGGTTCGATGAGCCTAATCATTTTACAACATTTTTCAAGCGATATACGGGTGTCACTCCCACTGGTTATCGCGAAAAAAGTACAAGATAAAGGGCGTTTTTTATAGCTGCCCTCTGTGGGATCTGCTTCATATTTGTGTTGTATTTATTCATAATTTAAAACAACATAAGTATGGACATTCAAGCAAAAGTACGCCAAATGGATGCCATGGTATCACGAGGAGAAATCCTGGATGCTATCGATCAATTTTTTAGTTCATCAGCCATCACGTCGGATTATGGAGGAGTAATTACTTCCGACAAAAAATCTATGGTGGAAAAAATGCAGAGTTTTCTGGGATCCATTGCGCAAGTAAAGGGTATTACTCATCATAGATCTATTATTGAGGGGAATCATTCCGCATCTGAATTCACATTCGACTTTGATATGAAAGATGGAAGTAAAATCCATTGGCATGAAATTATCCGCAGAGTTTGGTCCCAGGATGGATTGGTCATCCGCGAAGGTTATTTTTTAGCTTGATCACCACCTCACTCACCCAAGGTGGTATCACCCGTATTTTTTTTATTTACATTTTAAACAACAAAGACAATGAAATCAATACTAATAATTGTTCTGTTTTCTATTTCCTTAAGTCATGCCTTTGGGCAAAGTAAAACAGAATACAATATCGATAACAGCAATGTGGCCTTGAATGGTTTTAGTCCGGTATCTTATCTGGACCTTGGGCTGGCTCAAAGAGGAGTAAGGACCCACAAATCCACATACGACGATGTAATATATTATTTCACAAATGAAGAACAGAAAGCGAAATTCGACAAAGATCCCGAGCGATATCTTCCACAGTTTGGTGGTTATTGTGCTTTCGGCATATATGTAGGAGCTAAGTTTAGAACCGATCCGAATAAGTTTCTCGTAAAGGACGATCAGTATTTTCTTTTCCTCAATGACCTTGAAGTCGATGCAAAGCAACTATGGATGGCTGAAGATCATGAGTCTCTGGCAACCGAAGCACAACGAAACTGGAAGAAGCTGCGTGCAACATACAATTAATCTTTAAAGTAACGAGTAGTTATTATGTGGATGAGAATGTCGTGGTAGGACACTCTCATCCATTTTTTATTTTTTGAAACCTCGGAAAATATTGATGTATAGCCTGACTTCGAGACCTTTAACTAAAAATTTAGTTCGAAAGCTTGCATAGTTCAAACTAAGTCTTTAGTTTTGACTAAGAATTTAGTTAAACAGATAGAGACATGAAGGAATTGACCCGGGCCGAAGAGGAGGTCATGCAGGTCCTATGGGACCTTGAATCTGCATTTGTGAGAGACATAATCAACCAGTTATCGGGTCCAGAGCCCGCCTATAGTACCATATCCACCATTGTACGAATCCTGGAAGAGAAAGGCTTTGTAGGACATGAGTCGGTAGGTCGATCACATAAGTATCATCCATTGGTATCTAAAGAAGAGTATACCAGTTCTTTTATGAAGGGATTTGTGCAGAAGTATTTCAGTGGCTCGTATCAGCAGATGGTTTCCTTCTTTACCAAAGAAGATAACCTTAGCCTGCAGGAGCTGGAGCAATTGCTTAGTGAACTAAAAGACAAGAAGTCATGAGTAATTATCTTACAGAACTGGTAGTTATTCACTCCGCTTTGACTCTGGGATACTGGCTGTTTCTAAGAAACGAGCAGCAGTATGCCAAAATGAGAGGATTTCTGCTGGGAGCAACGGTTTTAAGCCTGTTGATTCCACTATTGAAATTACCCAAGTTATTTTTCACCTCGAAGGTCATTGAAGAGCCTGTTGCCGTCGGCACGATGGCGATCGAACCCATGATGGTCGTCCCCGCGGAAGAAGCGTCAATTAGTTACCTGGATATGCTGGCTGGTGTTGCCATCGTAATAAGTATCATTTTCCTGATTATTTTCCTTCGAAATATTTTCTATTTGATTCGGCTTCGCTTGAATAGCTCATTAGTCTTTGTAGAAGGAGTTAAGGTTCGTAAAACAATGAGAATTACCGGGACTTTCACATTTTTCGATTGGATTTTTGTGGGAGATGATCTCGGAGAAGGAGAGGAGGATTGTCGAGTCATTCTAAGGCACGAGCAGGCGCATGTCTATTTGGGACATAGTTTTGATCTCATCTTTATTGAATTGTTCAAAGTCATCTTCTGGTGGCTTCCTACCACTTGGTTTGTTCAAAAAGAATTACGAAAAATACATGAATATCAGGCTGATGCCTATGCATTAAAGACATATGATATCGACCGATATTCAAAAATACTGATCAGTTCTACTTTAAAATCAAATGGACTGAGCCTGGCCAGCTCATTTCATGATGGATTAATTTTTAAACGAATAATTGCAATGAAAAAACAAGCAAAAAATGTAAGCCCATGGAAAGTGGGTGTGCTGTCCATTCTGGTCACCTTTTTATTTACCATGTTCGCCTGTAGTGAAGAGTTGGACCAGGAGATCAGAGAAATGGGCAAGAACAGTAACGCTGTAACCTTTGACCAGCTCCCGGCCTCTATGCAAAGTAACCTTGGCGACATCAAAGATCATCTGACATTCATGAAAGTTGAGGTCAAAGAAGGTGATAAAATTTCGGAGATGGAGCAACTTGCGGCCTTGGATCCTGATCTTATTCAGTCGATGAATGTAGATAAAGTCAATGGATTAGTGTATGTAGCAGTCAAGAAGAGCGGTGCTCATTTTGATATGCTGGCCGAAAAGACAAAGATGGACGGTGAAGTTTTTACTGTGGTAGAGGAGTTGCCTCAGTTTAAAGGGGGTACCGATGCATTCTATCGCTACATAATGAATGAAATACGCTATCCCAAGATGGCCAGAGAGCATGGACTCGAAGGGATGGTAGTTGTACAATTTATTATCGAAAAGGATGGCTCATTGACCGATGTTCAAGTCATTCGAGACATTGGCGGTGGATGCGGTGAGGAAGCAGCACGCGTGATCTCAACTATTCCACAATTTAAACCTGGAAGTCAGCGAGGAAAACCGGTGCGTGTAAGGATGGCGGTGCCGATTACTTTCAAACTGGATAAAGAAAAACTCAATGCAGATAATACATCCCAGGGAATTATTATAGCTGATGAGCTGCAAGTCCGAAAAGAAGGCACACTGAAAATTGAAGCTTCATATGATAATGGCGTCTGGACGGGCAAAGTCTTGAGTCCAGAGGGCGAGAAATTGCCAGGTGCCAGTATTGTAGTGGTGGGCACTTCCTACGGTACGGTGTCTGATCTAGAAGGTGATTTTAGTATCGCTGCCAAGGAGACAAGTGAGCTCGCGGTGAGTTTTGTCGGATATGAGGGTGTCAAAGTGAGCAACTAATCCACTCATTATTAATGGAAGAATAACTGAAAAAGGACTCGCAATCATCGTGAGTCCTTTTTCTATAACCTTCCGACATTATGATAATAAATATGTACTTGAAGTTACAAAGTTCAAGCAGCGGCATGTTTGAATATGTGTTTGTAGACGTGTAATTTGCAACTGCTGTATGTGTCTTTTTGGTTCGTGTGTTAATATGTACTTGAAGTTACAAACTTCAAGTAGCAGCGTGTTTGAATATATCGCCACTTCACTTTAAAAAAGCCGCTATCTGAAGTTTGCAACTTCAGATAAATATTTTTAGTCCTTATAGCTGTGTGTTTCGCAACTGCTGTATTTGTATTTTGGTTTCGTGCAGGTTAATTATGTACTGAAGTTGGCAAGCTTATATATATCTTTACCACTCGCACTTTCAAAAAAGCAGCTATCTGAAGTTTGCAACTTCAGATAAATATTTTTGATCCTGAGCTGTCAAATATGCAACGAAGCTATCTAAAGTCAAGACGTTAGATGAATTATGTTTTCAAGTCATCACGTATCCTACAATCGTAAATGTAAGAAAGTGGGTTGCATACTGGTCTGAGATGA
>JAUILM010000154.1 GCA_030432855.1 Bacteroidia bacterium | reverse complement strand
TTCTTCATAGGGCGATGCAATTAGACCAGGGCAGGAAAAATGCTTTTATTCCGTTCTTAATATAACACTAATGTCAGGATGTGCTATGTGATAGTGTACTGTGCGAATTCTCAAAACATCAAATTATGTCAATATCAAACTCAAATGCAGAGACATCTGCCTGGCGACGGTTCGCTTTCATTTTCCTTTTTAGCTATTGTCTACTATATATTGCTTCCGTCCAGTTCTTTCCCACCTTTGTAATGGAGCCGATTTGGAGAGCTGTAGTGCCATGGTTTGCTAAGCTGATAGGGTATGAAAAGGAGATTACCGTTTTCACCAATGGTAGTGGGGATACAACCTACAATTATTTTCAGGTTCTTCTATTTTTTGTGTTGGCCGCCGTGGTGTCTTGTACTCTGACCTGGAGCCGGAAGATATTACCCGACCATAAAGTGCTCTACAAATGGCTTACGCTTTTTCTCCGCTACTATATTGCCGCTCAAATGTTGGGATACGGATTGGCAAAGATTTTTTACCTGCAATTTAGGTATCCCTCTACTGTGCAGTTGGATCAGCCGCTGGGTGACTTTTCACCAATGGGCCTTCTGTGGAATTTTATGGGATATTCAGAGACGTATACTGTTTTTACCGGGATACTTGAATTTGTTGGAGGAGCATTTCTTTTATTTAGAAGGACAACGTTACTCGGTGCATTGGTGACCTTTGGTGTGATGAGCAATGTCATGATGCTCAATTTTAGCTATGATGTTCCTGTCAAATTGTTATCCTCTCATCTCGTCTTTATGTCATTGATTCTCATTTGTTTTAATGGAAGGAGACTGATTCGTTTTTTTATCAAGGGTCAGTCTACCGAGGCTTATGCCCTGGAGGGAGTTGTGCCGGCTCGCCTGGAGGGAGGAAAAAATCTTGCTAAGGGGCTGTTCTTGTCCTTAGGAATTCTACTCATGATTTCAGGTAGATATGCAATGCGAAAAAAAATAAATGATCAAACAATTAAATCGGAGTTTGTCGGCCGTTACATAATACAGTCAGCACAGGTAGAGGGCGTGGATCTGGACTGGTATGATATAAGCTTCTCAAGTGGTGGACATACACAGGTTACCACTACCCGGGATTCGGTGATAGAATTTCAGCACAGATATATACCGGGAGAATCGTCACTTGAAATCAAAGCATTTGACGAAGAAGTATTTCAGCCGATACGTTTTGAGAAAACAGATAGTATTCATTATAATTTGGAAGGTGTGTATGAAGGGAAATTGCTTAAGATGGAGATAGAGGATACGAAGAAACGATATCTTCTCAGTGATCGTGGTTTTCATTGGATTCAGGAATATCCATTTAATCGATAAAATGGAGGGAGATGTTTTTTCATGAAGATTATAAATCGAAATACCCTTATCGAAGAAGCTCAGTCGTGATCCACTGGGTAAAGTCATAATACTTCAGTAGTTGTAAGTCGTATCGGGAACTTTCAACATCCAGCAGCTTGTCCTTGATTTTTTTATGGAAAATATGTCGTTGCGGCCTGCTCTTACGACGGGGGTCAAATCGTATAGTTTTCAATAGGATTTTTTCAGATGTCAATAGGGGGTTTTTTGCCTTCATACGGCGTTTGTACGCTCTGATTTCATGGTCGAGATAGGATAGGTTCTTTAATTCATAGTGGACGATGATATTAAGTAGGCGAGACACCTTGTAGATCTCGGCCATCATATTTGGACTGTATATGACTTGATCAAAGAAAGTGCTGGCTTTTTTCCAATTATTAAAATGTAGGTATGCTATACCCGTGTATAGCTGTAGTTCGGATAGTCTCTCATAGTCTACGATCGCCTTCTTATTAAGAATGTATTTTTCTATTTTCCTCACCACATCTTTCGTTACCTCATCCTTCTTTTCATGAAGGGCACGAATTAAGGTATTTAAAAGAATTATTTGCTGACACAATGAAATGAAGTGTTCCGTTTGTTTTGACGTGGCGAGTTTTTCAATTTTTAATAGATAAAAAGGCATTTCTTCATATTGTCGTAGGGTTCGCATGCTTTGAAGAACACCTTCCAATGTAAGTAGGTAGTCATATGGCGGGCGTTGCCAAATCTGCATGTTGTTTTCAAATAATGAAACCAGATTGCCAAAGACATTCAGCGCAGAATTATAATCTCCGGTATGCGTAAAATAATATGATTGAAAAAGCAGATGCATTTTCTGGGATTCAAAATTTTTCTCCACTCCCCTCGTGATCAAACTCAATTCACTTAAGACCAGGTCATCCAGTTTCTTATAGTCAGCGTCTGACAAGGTGCGACCCGACCGCTTAAGTCTGAAAGTAAGAATCTCAAAAAGAGAATGGTGTTCCTGAATTTGGCGCATCACTTTCAGGAGATTTCTTGCATTATTCTGAAGAGAGATTAGCTCATTTTCCGTGGTATGGATGCCACTCCCTTTGGCAAGTTGATTCAACTCTAGTCGGGATGCCATATAATGGACCATATGGTCCTGACTTTGCCTGGACTGCATTTTTACACGATTGAGTTCCTTGTGACCATCCAGGTCGAGAGACCGTTCGAATAGCACCATACTCCGCATGATACCGTACATGGATTTGTAACTATTGTCCTGGTTGATCTTTAGCTGTACCAAAGTGTCCGTGATGACTCGCATAAGATATTGCCCGACCGATTCAACAGATTGGGTAGGGTGCATTTGGTGGAATTCATCTACTATGCCTTTGATGTCAAACGAACTGCTGGTATTGATGATGTCATATAGGTCCAAATATGCTCTGTCACCAGATTGCCTTTTGCTGTGCATCCTAAATGCTCTCTTCTCCCCGGCAGAAAGTGTCTTCACTAACATCACTACTTCATCTTTCATGGGCAATTGTCTAATCCTTATAAATATAAAAGTATGCTATATTTTATACTGTAAATGATTGAATAATAATTAATTATGAAAGAGTGATTGATCAATGATCAATATTAAAATTATATACTAGGAAAAACCAGGTATTGATTCCAGATTTTGAAATAATATGTTTGGATAAAGTCTTTTGTCAAAATTTATTTCAGTTAGATGGAAAATGGCAGAATTATCGTAGTGGGGAGCACCAACATGGATATGGTGGTGAAGACGGATCACATTCCTGTACCTGGAGAAACCGTTCTGGGAGGGAGTTTCTTCATGAATCCCGGAGGCAAAGGTGCCAATCAGGCAGTCGCCGTCGCAAGATTAGGGGGTAGAGTAGCCTTTATTTCCAAGGTCGGTGATGATATATTTGGTAAGCAGTCTATTCAGCATTTTGAAGAGGAAGGCATTGATATATCGGGCCTGGTCTCAGACGATAATGGTCCTTCGGGTGTTGCACTGATTACAGTGGATCGTGAAGGTGAGAATAGTATCGTGGTTGCCCCGGGAGCCAATGCTAATTTATTGCCAGAAGATGTAGAGCAAACGTTGGCGAGCGTGACCGATGCAGGTTTCATTTTGATGCAACTGGAAATTCCAATGAGTACTGTATTAAAAGCTGCAGAATTTGGAAAGAATCACGGCGTAAAGGTTGTTCTTAATCCGGCACCGGTAAATGATGAAGTCTTTAAGACTTTTCCCTTTGTCGATATCACAACTCCCAATGCCAAGGAAGCGGAAATGCTGACCGGTATCCCAGTAAATAACGTGGAAAGTGCAGAAAGGGCAGCAAGGGCGATCAGGCAGAAAGGAGTGGAACAGGTGGTAGTCACCATGGGTAAAATGGGCGCATTGGTTCTCGATGACCAGGTGGCAACCTTTATTCCGGCTTCAGAAGTGACGACCGTGGATACTACCGCCGCCGGTGATTCTTTTAATGGTGCCCTGGTCGTGGCCCTTTCAGAAGGTAAGACGCTAGTGGAAGCCGTCAAATTTGCCAGTAGTGCAGCAGCCATTACGGTCACAAGAATGGGCGCACAATCTGCGATGCCTTATAGAAATGAATTGATTCTCAATATTCTAAAATAACCTGCGAGACCATGTTTATCGTCGAAAGTTATCCATTATCGGTTGTATTCTGTGTGATCACCATGCTATGCTGGGGATCCTGGGCTAATACGCAAAAGTTAGTACAGGACAAGTGGAGGTTTGAACTGTTTTATTGGGACTATGCCATTGGAATACTTGTTTTCTCGCTACTCATGGCCCTGACTATGGGCAGCATAGGCGAAGCCGGTAGGCCTTTCCTCGCAGATCTGGGACAGACTTCTACGCCGAATATCTTGAATGCATTGCTGGCGGGTGGGATTTTCAATCTGGCAAATATTCTCCTGACCGCTGCCATTGCAGCAGCTGGTATGGCCGTTGCATTCCCTATTGGGATCGGCATCGCGTTGATCCTGGGTGTGTTGCTTAATTATCTTCTGGTCAACAAGGGTGATCCGCTTTTGCTTGCCATCGGGGTGGCCCTCATTATTGCAGCGATCATTATCAACGCCATTGCTTATCAAAAGAAGTCGCAGTCGAAAAATAAAGCCAGTACCAAGTGGATCGTCATCTCGATTATCTCAGGTATTTTAATGTCATTGTTTTATCCATTTATTGCCTCCACCATGGATCTGGTCAATTTCAAAAATCCTGAAGCGGGCAAGATGACGGCATACACGGCAGTAGTTATTTTTGCTACCGGGATATTACTCAGTAATGTAATTTTTAACACCATATTGATGAAAAGACCTCTGGAAGGAGAACCCTTATCATACAGTGCCTACTTTAAAGGAAAATTCTCCATTCATCTAATCGGCGTATTAGGAGGTTCGATCTGGGCCCTGGGAAATCTTTTTAATTTGATTGCAGCTGGCAAGGCAGGACCGGCCATTTCTTATGGCCTGGGACAGGGAGCTACTTTGGTGGCTGCCTTGTGGGGCGTGTTAGTGTGGAAGGAATTCAAAGGTGGACCTCCAATAGTCAACCGATTGATCATATACATGTTTGCTTTATTTGTCATAGGCCTTGCCCTGATAATTATTGCAGGAGTATAATCTCAAATGAATACGAATAATTCTTAGTAAAACTATCAATATGAAAATAGCGATCGCAAATTCGCAGCAGGTCAGGTTATGTTTCCAGTCATTTCCTGCAGTCCCAGTGATTCTGTATTATTTTGGAATAATTCTCATGACCGCATCCACTTCTGTCGTCCAGGCGCAGAATGATGTGTCCTCACAGATCTCCAGCTTAGAGCCTGCCAGTGATGGAGTACTGCAGGTGATACTAGATACAGATACGTATAATGAAATAGATGATCAGTTTGCGGTCGTATATGCACTTCTTGCCAAAGAAAGGTTAAAGGTCAATGCCATCTATGCGGCGCCCTTTCTAAATACCCGATCAGAGAGTGCTGGTGATGGTATGGAAAAAAGCCATGAAGAAATTCTGCGATTATTATCACGAATGGATATTGATCCTGAGGGATTTGTCTTCAAAGGTTCTGACAGGTTTATGATTGACAATGATGGCCAACCTGTACCCAGTGAAGCTACACAACACCTGATCAATCATGTAAAAAATACAGAAGGACTGACCTATGTGGTGACACTGGGAGCACCCACCAATGTTTCATCGGCTATTATGCTGGCTCCCGAGATTAAGGACAAAATCGTTGTGGTATGGTTGGGTGGTAAAGCACACTACTGGTCGACCGCTACCGAATTCAATTTAATGCAGGACCTTAAGGCCAGTCAGGTGCTATTTGACTCGGGAGTTCCTCTTGTGCAAATCCCTACTAATCCTGTGACCTCCCATTTGATGACCAGTCTGCCGGAGATCGAAAAGTATCTGAAAGACCAGGGAGCCATTGGACACTACCTCTATGAAATTTACGAAGACTATTATTCGGACCATTATGCCAAATCCAAAGTGATCTGGGACATCTCCGCTGTTGCTTACCTTCTGAATGACAAATGGTTTAATACCACTCTGGTGCAGAGTCCAATTTTGACCTCTGAGATGACGTACAGTATAGATCGATCCCGTCACTTTATCCGGGTGGTGAACAATCTGCACCGTGATCCCATATTTGGTGACATGTTTAAGCGGATCCAGGACTTTGTAAAGAAGTGATCGCTTAAAAGTCTATCACCAACTGCTTGGAAGCATTATAAATTAGAGGCAATTCAAACAGTATGCGCTTTGTGGTAGTTTAAGTTTTGAAATCTCCGCTATGGGGCGTTTTCTCCCAGGGATTTCGATAGCAGACAAACCAACAAGTGCCATTATGCCTATTAGTTTTTTCTGGTTCAGACGCGATCTTAGACTGACCGACAACATTGCATTGCTCCAGGCCCATACGGCAGGAGATCCTGTGCAGCCCGTATTCATTTTTGATAGTAATATCCTGGAAGAACTTCCGAAGGATGATGCCCGGGTGACCTTTATTCATGCACAACTTGAGAAGATTCACCAGGAGTTAGAAGACAGTGGATCGTCACTGCTCGTCAAAAAGGGGAAGCCCAAGGAGGTCTGGAAAGAACTTCTGGAGGAGCATGATGCGGCCGCTCTCTACCTCAACAGGGACTACGAGCCCTACGCGGAAGCACGAGATCAGGCAATTCGGGAAATGTGCGAATCCCGGGAAGTTGGATTTGAAAGCTTTAAAGATCAGGTCATCTTCTCGCCCGGAGAAGTCCTCAAGGATGATGGTGATCCGTATACCGTATATACACCTTTTAAGAATAAATGGCTAGAGCACTTCGAGTCCTCAGACTGGGATGATTATGACCAGGATGTGGATCCTGTGTGGCATGAAAGTACATTTGCCTTTCCCTCACTCGATGCTATTGGGTTTAAGCAATCTTCCATTGAAGTGCCTGATTTTGATCTGACTGTAGCGGATGACTATGGTAAGACCCGGGACTTTCCAGCGCAGGACGGGACCAGTCATCTGGGGCCGCACCTACGATTTGGCACCATCAGTGTTCGGGATGTGATTCGTGAACTCTCACCCAAAAATGAGGTGTTTCTCAGTGAGCTCGTGTGGAGAGAATTTTTTATGCAGATTTTGGCACATTTTCCTAGGGTTGTTGAAAATAATTTTCGCAGTAAATATGACGGGATAAACTGGCGAAACAATAAAGATGACTTTGAGCGTTGGTGCAAAGGTCAAACAGGCTATCCTATGGTGGATGCCGGTATGCGACAACTCAATGAGACAGGCTACATGCACAATCGGGTGCGGATGGTAGTGGCGTCCTTCCTCTGCAAACATTTGCTGATCCATTGGAGCTGGGGCGAAAGCTATTTTGCTGAAAAACTACTGGATTATGAATTAGCCTCCAACAATGGAAACTGGCAATGGGCCGCCGGTACGGGTTGTGATGCCGCGCCGTATTTCAGAATCTTTAATCCGCATTCTCAACTCAAAAAGTTTGACAAAGACCTGAAGTACGTGGAAAAATGGGTGCCTGAGTACGATTCAATGGAATATCCGGAGCCTATGGTAGATCATAAGGCAGCGAGGCAAAGAGCCCTGGATGCATATAAGAAGGGGATTGACAACGCTTAATTTGTTAGGGTAAAATGAGCATTGAAAAGGAAACTGGCAGACAATAATCTTTGTAATTGCTGCCAGTCTTCCAGTGTTTATCGTTTACCAACGTGAATTGGAACGTGAATTTGATCGACCACCATTGTTTCTGCGTCGATCCTCTGCTTGCTTCACTACTATACTTCTTCCCTGAAGACTTGAATCATTTAGTTCACTTATAGCCTCGTTCGCCTCTGAATCATTGGGCATCTCAACGAATCCAAATCCCTTGGATCGTCCGCTGTGTTTATCAAAAATCACATTGGCAGAAGAAACTTCACCATATGCTTCGAAGGCCTCTTGAAGGTCTTCACTTTGGGTGTCAAAACTGAGTTTTGCAACAAAAATATTCATGAAATAAAAATTAAATAATTAAAAATTTCCTTTAATAATAACCGCAATCAATCATGTAGAAATGCTTTTCTACCATTGATTAAATGCTCTGACAACATTGGAAAATAACAGGAAAAATATTCTACAAGATGTGTGTGCGAGAGAAGAGATATACTTGTTACATATCGATCATTGTCAAAATTGATCTAAGCTTCTCTATTGATAGGCTAAAAACATCAATCAGGTGCAAAGATACATCTTTTTAGGTAGCAAGTACGATTATCTTTCTGGGGATAAAATGAAGCTTAATCCATGTTTTTCAGATATTTATACCTGGATGACCTCAGATCGATGGAATGTAAACTGATCCATATTTACCTCCTTATGGTTTGTTTCAGTGCAGCAGGCTGGAGTCAGGATCCTGCCCAATACGTGCAGTTCCACACTCCAGTGGTGTCATGGAAGCCCCTACCGTATGCAAAAATCCAGGTTTTGGATCTGGTAGAAGCACTCGTAAAAAAGAATGCACCGCTGCAAGATGCTTCAGGTGCCATTATAGACCCGTATTTGCTGCGTGAGCATCAGTACTCAACCCCTTATTTTGCTCATGCAGTAGGTACTCTTCTCCATAATGGAAGAGGACAGGAGTTTTTGGAGCATGGAGTAGGAGCTATGGAAAAGGCGCTCTCCGACTTTCGTAAAGGGACGGCTCATATCCCGGACCAACACGGAGAATTTTATATCGCTGCATTGGCAAAAGCAATACCTCTCTACCAGTCTTCCGTAGATCAGGATACATACGATGACTGGCTGTCAAAGATTAAAACACCGCTACGTGTGATATGGAAAGGTGCTGATAAAAGTCTGAATAACTGGCGGACGTACGTGATGAAGGGGGAATGGGAGCGAGCACTCAGGGGGTGGGCTGATAAGGACAGTGTGGTAGATTTTATAGAAGATAATTGGCAAAATGAGACGCAGAAGCTTCGCATAGCCCACGATCCGCAGGGTTTGTATCAGGACTGGAGTAGTGACCCGCAGTCGCTGGCCGTGGAAGCTGTCGGTCGTGGCAATCTAACCGCCATTGCTTTGGGTGGTTATGATGGTCCATCTGCAGAAGAAATCCGAAATGCCATCACTAAGGGAGCCCTGACCTCCCTACATTTGATGAGTCCCACAGGTCAGTGCCCTCCTAATGGCCGCACCGACAATCATGTTTTTAATGACATTTTATATCAGCTCATCTTCCAGGCACATGCTTCAGCTGCGAAGATGGCAGGTGATAAACAGAGGGCCGGACAATTTCATCGAGCCGCAGCATTGTGTTTTCAAAGTATTCAACGATGGATTCGGAAAGATGACCAATGGGCGGGCGCCCTTAGCATTACCAAAAATCACTTCGAACCAGGGGATAGGATAGGATACCAACCCGCCAGCCAGTGGGGCAACTACAGCGGTGCTATGATGTTTCACCTGGCAGAGGTGGTGGAATTGATGGATGAAACCATCGAGCAGAAGCCCTTACGGGCAGAAATCGGAGGATACGCCACCGAAACAAATCCCGCCTTCGGCACCTTCACAGCTAATGCGGGAGGTATGCAGGTGGTCATAAATCTTCGTGGTGCATCCATTCCTAAGTATGAAAAGTACTGGACTCCCCTGGGAGCGGTGCGTTTCTCAAAAGTCAATTGGGATGACCGTTTGGGTCCCTCGGATGGCATACGGAATCTTTCGTCTCAACCTACGGAGTCATCTATTTGGCCCGGTACCGGGCTGACCTTTGGCCCTACCTGGAAAAGGGGTGACGCCTGGGTACGACTGGCTGATATGGCACATCACTATCAGGGCAAAGTGGATGTGAAGTTTGTACATCCGCTTCTTGTGAAGTTTAGGGTGACATATACATACGTGACGGGGCTGGGAGGACCATATTTCTATCAGGATTTTATTGTGACTCCAGACGGGATTTTCACCAA
>JAUILM010000153.1 GCA_030432855.1 Bacteroidia bacterium | reverse complement strand
AATGATCTTCACTTCGCTTTGAGCAAGATCGTCCCTGCCTTGATCACGCAATAGAAGATTCCTTTTGGGTGTGGCCATGGCAGCCGCACCTAAGAGGCTATGCTGAAAAAACTGTTTTCTATTCATTCTTTATATCAAGACTTGATCTGAGAAGAACAAGATAGAAAGAACTAGTTTCTTTCCTTTTTAAATTACCAACCAGGAAACAGACGCTTCAAGGTTTCCGTATCGACCTGCGTGCCATACTGACATAGCTCAAAGGCTTCTGCATATTTGATTGCTTTCCCCTTTTCCTCACCATAAAGCGCAATTAACTCGGCCCGATATTTATTTGCCACGTTTTCGTTTCTATTTTTTATTAAATCGAGAATAAATGCTTTACGCGCATTTTCCTCTTTGGGAACATCTTCCCGGTAGACCGCTTGCCAACTATGTTCATCTGCCATCTGAGAAGGCATTGCTGCCATACATTCCCATTTGAGATCTGCTACTTCATCAATGCCGACAACAATAGCCGGATCGAATGGATAGGGTTTTTCAAAACCATCTGAATAAAACATGAAGATGGGGTTTTTCCGAGTGGGTTCTGTGGCAGAGGAAAAGAAAGGTGCCACCACGATGACTGAAGCATCTTGCACAAGGACTCCGGTATATCTATGATCAGGATGATAATCGTTAGGTCGGTGGCAAAGCACAATATCTGCCTGCCATTCGCGGATAAGGTCAGCCACGATTTTACGATTTTCCAGGGAGGGCATCAACTCTCCATCGTGGATATCCAAGACCTCGGTTTCAATTCCAAAAATGTTAGCACACTCATTGACTTCCGCTTTCCTTCGTATGGCCAATGGCGCTCCCGCTTCCTTAAAATGTCCAATATCACCATTGGTCATGGACACAAATTTCACGTGGTGTCCTTGCGCTGCCCACATCGCTGCGACCCCTCCCGCTTTGAGTTCTGCATCATCAGGGTGGGCACCAAAAGCAATAATCCGTAATTTATCGTCTTCCTGAGCATGTGTAACGACATAGCCCAGAGACACCAAAAGTATCAACAAATATTTACTAGCCCTTTTCATCCATTCGTTTTACATTAATCTACAAAATTGTCGGGAATAGATAATAAAAAAGGGCTATGCCAGGAGCTTGTGAAAAATCACAAATCAGCATAACCCTCTCAAAAATAACCGGGAATATTTCTTAGCAGTCCACTAATACATCATCTTAAACATAGGTGCATCCGGGACCACATGCATAAGCTTTCCTTTAATGAAAGGGCCTAATGGCAGGTAATCATGACCAATGCCCTCATAAAAAGTCCTTTCTTCCATACCCTGGTAATAAACTGGTGCTGGATCAAAATTCTGATCCGATTGTGAATTGGTATCAAAATTACGAAACCAAACGAACGTCAGTCCCAGACACATAAGAAAAGAGCAGCCTATAACAATATATGATTTCAAAAGCCTTCTCATCACACTATTGGTTATTGCCATAGTCCTCGTCTAGAAATTGATATCTTGCTTCTACCTGGGATGGCACCATTTCGCTTTCCACATCGATGACCATAACCGGCGGATGAGGATCTTCCGAAGATGCCGCGTCCCACTGTGGTAAGTCCGTACCATTTGGATCTCCGCTCTTTATGAAATTTGCGAAGTAACGCTGCATGGTTTTAGACACCTGATAATCGTCAGCTGTCCATGCATATTCCTTGATAAGATCAAGATTGCCCATACAATACTCGATCTCACAGGCATGAGGTGCTCCCAGTGCCCGGGGTTGGGTTGGAGCATCGGGGTTCGCTCTTTGTGTTCCACCGGCCAGACCGGGAACGAGAGTTTGGTCACGTAAAGGGGGTCGTAATTTGCTATACAAATAACGATATACGGGCTGCCCACTATTCTTACGATGCAGATCGAACCATTTCCAGGTACTATAGGCTATAAATCGGTCTGAGGCCAGATCGGTAGCAGATTGCTCGATTTCATTCATAGATCCATGGGGATACAATTTCAATACTTCTTCTGCCTTTTCCGGATAGGCCTGTTTCACTTTCTCCCTATAGGCTTCTTCTGTATAGGGCTGTCCTTGCATAAAGGCACCTCCAGGAATTTCTGCCGAGTTCCATCCTAATAATAATGGCACCTGCGCTTGCTCACGTGCGTTAAAAATGTCTTTCAACTTATCAGGTATCAAGTACCCGTCGATGACTACCGGAAATCCAAATCGACCCGATTCATTGTAGATCTCATATATGTCCCGAGAACTTAGGGATCGCATTTCTTCGATGCTTTGGTAACCTGCCTTTTGCACAAACTCAGCTCCTGTTTTTTCAGCGTCTTCCAACGATATGGGTGCAAGTGTGGGATCGATACTGGCTCCACTTTCTCCAATGGCTCCGGCAATCAAATCACGGGACAACGGGGATGCCATCTGGATACTCACCGAAATTGAACCAGCAGACTCTCCACAAATGGTCACTTTAGAAGGATCTCCTCCGAATGCTGCAATATTAGTTTGCACCCATTGCAATGCGGCATGTTGATCCAACAAACCATAGTTTCCGGAAGCACCATAAGAGGATTCCTCCGAAAGATCAGGATGTGCAAGAAAACCAAATACATTGAGTCGGTAGTTTACTGTCACCACTACAATACCTTCTTTTGCCATGGATTCTCCATCATATCGGGGCTCAGAGCCGTCACCGGCCACAAAACCACCTCCAAAAAAATACACCAGCACAGGTAGATTCTCGGTATTTCGATTGGCTGGTGTCCAGACATTCAAATACAGACAGTCTTCACTTACACCATTAGAACGAGAATTCATATCTCCAAAGACAATACGTTGCATGGGTCTGGGACCAAACGTTTTGGTCTGCCGTACGCCCTCCCACGAGTTCAAAGGTTGTGGTGGCTTCCATCGCAAATCACCTACGGGAGGTTTCGCAAAAGGTATGCCCAGGTAAGATTGAATGTCCGTTTCTGTATCATAGTTTCCCTCAATTATACCATGTTCAATTTCAGTCTGAACCGCGAAAGCATCCTTGTTCTGACTTTGAACGGGAAAGACCGTAGATATCAAAATGAGTAGAGTCAATGTTCTAAATATCATAATTCCTATTGTCACATCACGAGACAATAGTACTCAGATTTTTAGAATTATCCTATATATTTGATCCGCAATCTAGAAATTTAATATGCCCAACGAAACAGAATATCTTAAGCATATCGCTTATGATTCCGTGATTTTCGGATTCTCCGGTACATCATTGAAAATCCTTATTATGGAGTACCATGGCACAGGAATTTTTGCGCTACCAGGCGGCTTTGTTCGGATTGACGAGCCTATAGATGCGGCTGTGGTTCGGGGACTGAGAGAACGTACTGGTCTGGATGACATCTACCTGGAACAATGTCATACGTTTGGAGGGCTGGAGCGGTCGCAACCGGAGGCTATGAGACAAATACTCGAAGCCAATGATCTGGACCCACAGGACTACCTTTGGATGTTAGAGCGTTTCATTTCGGTATCCTATTATGCCTTGATCAACTATGAGGAGGTAAATCCAACTCCTGATGCACTATCTGACTCTATCGAATGGTATGATGTAGACAACCTTCCCCCTCTGGCATTCATGCATGAGGAAATCGTTGAAAAAGCACTTTTAACTCTACGTGAGAACCTTGAGAAAAAACTGGTCAGTAGTAAATTGTTACCCAGACAGTTCACAATGAAAGAATTACAGCATGTATATGAGTCCATATTGGGTACTGAGATTCGCAGAACTACATTTCAAAGAAAAATGCTCAGCCTTGGCGTCTTAGAACGACATGAAAAACGCTATAGTGGAAAGGCACACAAAGCACCATATCTTTACAGTTTCATAGAGCGAGAGTAAAGAGAAGTCTGTAGGATGTAGCGGTAGGAGTTCTTTCACCCACCGTACATCTACAGATATGCGCCACTCGAAACGGATAGAAGCACGCACAAAATATTTTTGATTTTCCCTGGAATTTGCAATTTGGACTGAAAAGGTCGAAACCTTTCTTGAAAAATAGCAAATTTTCCAATATTATCGGCATATCGGGAAATTATTCAATCTCATCAGGCTTCTAGTGTTGCAAACTGGAAATAGGTGTACCATAAAACGCAGTTATTTCGAGCCAAGAGAAATCCTGATGCTGACTATGCGTCAGCAGAAGCATGACTACACATAGCCTAAGCTATGTAGGTTTCCCCGCACTTGCTGCGGGGATGAAGTATTGGTCCGAAAGAACAAGTTAGATGATATATTTATTTACAGTTTGCAGCACTAGATGAAGAAACTGATCAGTAAGTGATGATGGAGAAGCTGTTCAGATTGAAATCTGACTGTTAGTTTCCTTTACTTTCAATTGACTTCGAGGCTGGAGATAAAAAAAGCCCACCAAATGGTGGGCCGGAAATAAAAGACCTTAAAACTAATTTAAGTTATAGTATTTATTAACATGGGTCAGATACTCATGACGAGCATCAGTGGGCCAATCACCTTTGTGAAAGCCCGGCGCCTTTTCCAGACGCTCCTTGGGTACATTCAGTATCATATTTTCATTATCCCTGTCCACAGTAAAAGCTTTCCAGGGAATAGCAAAATACTTATCGCCAATACCAAATAATCCACCAAATGAAACAACGGCATAATTAATATGTCCGCTCGCTGTATCGATCATCAAATCCTTTATTTCTCCAAGGTTCTCTCCCGTCGCATTCTTTATATCGGTACCATTAATACTGGTAGCCGACAGCAATTTAGTAGACATCATATTTTTGGTTTTAATTATTAGAAAATTCACCCTCCTTACTCCCTGGTGACACGTTTTGTTCGCTTCTTACGATAGATCAGATCATTATCGAGTATGATTTTTCTCATTGTGTTTGTGGAGCGGTCCTCAGACCTTGGATGAAATACATATCGTCATGATTACGAATCCATCGAATTCTGAAATATACTTTCTGCTACGGGACATAGCAAGTTTGCTATCCATTCAGGAAGCGAATGCATTCAGGATCTCAGCCTATCAAAGAGCTGCCGAGTTGGTCAAGCGGACAGAAGTGGATCTGACAGTACTTGCCAGAAATAATGATCTAAAAGCATTGGAAGCACTTCCCGCAATAGGTACACGTATTGGGAGGCTGATTATTGAATTTGTCAACGAGGGCAGATCGCTCATGCTGGAGCGTCTCCGAGGTGAGACGAGTCATGAAGAACTATTGCAAAGAATACCGGGAATTGGACCAGAACTAGCCAAGCGCATAACTGCACAGCTACACATACACTCACTGGAGGAATTAGAGCTTGCCGCCTACGATGGTCGCCTGGACAGACTACAGGGCGTTGGTCCACGCAGGTTAAAGATGATCAAACTGATGCTTGACCAGTTTTTGAATAAGCAAGCTGTAAGACGACATCGTGAGCGAGAATTAAAAGCAACAGAGATCCACCCCAATGTGGCAGACATTCTGACGATAGACCAGATGTACCGTGAAAAATCTATCCGCGGTGAACTGCGACGTATTGCTCCCCGAAGATTCAATGCTGAAGGAAAGGCATGGCTACCCATCATGCACCAGGAATTGAATGACTGGAATTTTACGGTGCTTTTTTCAAATACATTTCTGGCTCATCAATTAAAGAGAACCAACGATTGGGTAATCGTCTATTACGAGCAAGACGGTATCGAAGGACAGGTGACCGTCGTCACAGAGACCCGAGGTAAATTGATCGGTAAACGAGTGATCCGCGGATATGAGCACGAGTGTGAACAATATTACCAGGCAAGAGAGCGGGCACCCCGCGTATTAGATCGAATGCAAGGGATCGAGGAGCAGGAGTTTTAAATCTATGTAAGCGCCTCAATCAACTCTTGCAGGTCTGATGGAAAATGCCTGGCATCGAAATTTTCTGAGCCTGCCATCTCAAGATCCTGGTCAGCAAATGCGGGACACATGGTGGTGCCCAACAGTGCGAATCGACCGTCAGCCAGTAAGCGGCTTCCCTGCCATGCGCCAGCCGGTACTACAAGCTGCACCATTTGTCCTCCCATGATGTCGCTACCGAGGATATGACGTGTACCCTCCTCATGATGTAGTATCAAGAGTTCCACCGGATCCCCCAGATAAAAATGATACATCTCATCCTTGGGCAATCTATGCAATAGCGAGTAAGTATCCGGTGTAAGGAGATAAAAAATGGCAGATGTGGATACACCAGAAATAGAAGAACCTGACTTAAAATAGGTTCTTCGAAAATATCCTCCTTCAATGGGTAAAGGAGATAGATCCAGATGCTGGATGATATCTCTTGCCGTCATGCCCTCAAGATACAATAGCATAAACAAATGCCCTTTTTTATAAAAGGATTGTATTTTAAAAAATAAAAAGGTAGATGGATCTAGGACTAAAAGGAAAGGTAGCGGTAATCACCGGTGGTAGTATTGGCATCGGCCTTGCCATAGCGCGGGCAATGGCATCTGAAGGTGTGCATGTTGCAATCTGTGCACGGAATGAAACACGTCTGCAGGAGGAAGCAGAAAAAATTCGTTCTACATATGGAGTGTCTGTCCTGGCAAAGGTTTGTGATGTAACGAACCCCGATCAGATCATGGAATTTTCATCCGAGATCAGAAAGACATTTGGAGGAAATGATATTCTTATTAATAATGCTGGTGCCGGGACCAATGAGAAAATCATGGACGCACCGGATACCAAGTGGCAGTACTACTGGGATTTGCATGTCATGGCAGCCGTCCGGCTATCCCGGGCACTCATCCCCCACATGGAAGAACGTGGAGGTGGTGTGATCCTAAATAACTCTTCCATTTGTGCCACACAGCCTCTTGGGTATGAGCCGATATATAATACTACGAAGGCAGCTTTATCCATGTTTTCCAAATGTCTCGCGAATGAATGCATTCCCAAAGGTATCCGTGTAAATACCATCAATCCGGGTCTCATACTGACACCTGATTGGATCAGTACAGCAAAGAAACTCACGGCCCGCGATGACATATCTGCCATGGACTACCTGGATAAATTAGCCAAGGAATATACACCGATCGGCCGGTTTGCTACTCCGGAAGAGTTGGCGCACTTTTTCCTTTTCATGTGTTCGGATAAGGCAAGTTATTGTGTGGGATCCACTTATTTTGTGGATGGTGGATGGTTAAATACAGTAACTTGACTTCCTGCATTTTGCTCCTCTGTACAAGAAACGGTATTTAGGCAGATCTGATCGAAGTCAGAAAATGAATTGACCACGATCATCCCTAAATCGCGAAATAATCGATTCTTTAGGTAGTCAAATGAATCGGCAATGAATCGCGTCTTAACTTTCTTTAATGAAACGGGATTAATCACCCAATTTGCCGCGCGATACTTTCGTGAGCTGGTGAAACGCCCCTTCGAATTCAAAGAATTGCTGAGGCAGTGCTACTTACTGGGAAATAAGTCCCTATTTCTGGTGGTAGTGACAGGATTTATCATGGGGATCGTCCTCACGCTCCAGACACGTCCCACTATGATTGAATTTGGTGCCGAAGCGTACATGCCTTCGATGATAGGTATTGCCGTTGTACGGGAGATCGGGCCCATGATTACTGCTTTGATTTGCGCGGGAAAAATAGGTAGTGGTATTGGTGCGGAATTGGGTTCGATGCGGGTCACAGAGCAGATTGATGCCATGGAAGTTTCCGGGATTAATCCATTTAAGTATCTGGTTGTCACAAGAATCACAGCGATGACACTTATGCTTCCCCTTCTGGTAATTGCATCGGATACGATTTCCTTATTCGGTTCTTTTCTGATTGAAAACATGAAGGGCGATGTGTCATGGACTTTGTATTTTTCCAAAGTATTTGAAGTGCTGGAGTTTGGAGACCTGATTCCCTCTATCATCAAATCATTTTTCTTTGGATTTGCTATCGGGCTGGTCGGATGCTACAAAGGCTACTACTCTAAAAAGGGAACCGCAGGTGTCGGAAAAGCGGCAAACTCAGCCGTCGTACTAAGCTCTCTCCTACTGTTTGTATTTGACTTTGTAGCTGTATTAATCACGGACATTTTCTATGAATTATGATAGAACAAACTGCCATAGAGACTCCCTCTGTATACACTGACAGTACTGATGAACTACTGATAGACATTAGAGATCTCAGGAAATCATTTGGTAAAAATGCAGTTCTCAAAGGATTCAATTTGCAACTACATTCGCGAGAAAATCTGGTGATCATTGGAAGATCCGGATCCGGGAAATCAGTCCTATTAAAATGTATTGTTCGACTGGAGAGACCGGATTCAGGATTATTGAATGTACTGGGTCGCGATGTACCTTCTCTGAACCAAACGGAAATGGATCTACTGCGCGCAGATGTCGGATTTCTATTCCAGGGAAGTGCACTCTACGATAGTATGACGGTTCGGGAAAACCTGGAATTTCCGCTGAGACGGCACCCCGAAAAACTGAGGGACATCGATATAGAGCAGCTAGTATTGGAGGCATTAGATAGCGTAGGTCTGGTATATGCTGTCGATTTAATGCCAGAAGAATTGTCAGGTGGTATGAAAAAACGGGTGGCGCTGGCTCGTACTATCATTTTGCGACCAAAAATCATACTCTATGATGAACCCAGTAGTGGCCTCGATCCGATCACGGCCAAGGAAATCATCAAATTGATTTTAGACATTCAGGAGAAGTATAATACGGCTTCATTGATTATTACACACGATATGGATTTCGCCAGAATCATTGCCAATCGCATGGTAATTTTAGTGGATGGTATCAACTATGCAGAAGGCAGCTATGCGGCATTGAATAATTCGGACGACCCTAAAATAAAAGCCTTTTTCAAGTGATGAAAAAGTTTCAAACACAAACCATTAATCTAGGCATTTTTGTCATCATTATATCCATCCTGTTAATCCTGGGTATTTATCTCATTGGCAATAACAAAAGTCTCTTTGGTTCAAATATTGTCGTGCATTCCTCATTCGGAAATGCCGCCGGACTTCAGAAGGGAAACAATGTGCGATATTCGGGTATAACGATAGGAACAGTAGATAATATTCAGATAATAAATGACTCGACTATACAAATTGATATGCGACTTCAACGGGACGCCAGGGAATATGTGCGTAAGAATGCCGTTGTCTCTATTGGTGTCGATGGTATTGTCGGCAGTGCTCTAATTAATATCAACCCGGGAGAGGGTAATGCCTCATTTATCGAGGAAGGAGATCATCTGGCTTCGACGTCGCTACAGGGCGTAGAAGAAATCATGAATTCATTTGGCCAGACATCACTAAATCTGAGTGCATTATCTACAGAATTTCTACGGACTTCGAAATCTATAAATGAAGGTGAAGGGCCGGTGGCTGCTCTACTAAGTGATTCTGCCTTTACCAATCATCTCATTAATACCGCACGCAATTTAGAACGTGGTACACAAATGCTTATTACGATCGAAAATGAATTAAAAAAGAGTATCGATCAAATTAATTCCCAACCTAATAATCTCAACCGACTTTTGTATGACAGTACAATCATGCAGTCACTAAAATCCGTCACTGAAGATCTCAAAGAACATGTATCGGACAATCAGTTATCTGCTATCGATAGTATTGCTGCATCATTGCAACATACCTCTCGAAATTTGGAATTAATCTCACAAAACATATTGCAGTTTTCCAATGAAATGAATGCAGATAAAAACAGCCTTTTATACACTTTGATGAGTGATTCTTCAAGTGCTGCAAATATCCAAATCACTCTTGAGAATCTTAAGACAGGAAGTGAATTATTAAATGAAGATCTAAGAGCGCTGCAAGATAACTTTCTCACCCGTCGGTATTTTCGAAAGC
>JAUILM010000152.1 GCA_030432855.1 Bacteroidia bacterium | reverse complement strand
GATACATATCGCCAACAACATTACGGACGGATCCATATCGGACCGCAGCAGCGGATCATCCGGCACGGTAGAATCCAATGTACAAATCAATGACTTACAAATTTTTGCTGATGCAGCCAGCTATGACTATCACCTCACAGGTCCCACGGATGGCATCACCAATGCAGGCATAAACCTATCGGATGTCACTGATGATTTTGACTGTGAAAACCGATCAGACGATCTGCCAGACATTGGAGCCGATGAATTGGTGAGCACTCCTGATGTCGATGTTTTCCTGGAAAGTCAAGCCATCGAACTATGGCCCAATCCCGTTACTTCCACGTTTACGATTGGAGGGTTGATTTCAGGCTACACCATTGAGATTCTGGATCAATCGGGCAACGTGTATGATACTATTGATGAAGTAACTGAAACCATCACCATTGATATCAGCAATCTTCCTTCCGGTCTATATTTTATAAGAATCACTCATAGCGACCAGGAATATGGCGAAGTGCTCAGTGTGCAGCTGATCCTGAAAACGTAATGGGAGCGGCTCCACTTATGCATATACAAGGTGCCGTGCCAGGTCCCAGGATGCTAGATAAGGTTGACCCTGCTTGTACTAGATCTAAACGACGTAATAGAAGCGGGTTGCACTCCCCGGTTTCGCAGCATAGCGAGAAACAGGGGCTGGGGGTTAGCGCAAGCCAAAAAACGACCGTTAACCAGCATATTTCATAAGGACACAATTGCACCCAACTCCTCATTTATTTAAAACTTCCAACTGAAAATACTCGATGATCTGGTCTGCGGCTTCTTCGGCAGAGAGGTCACTGGTTTCAAGTCTTAAAAAATCATCTCCCTGAAATTCACCGTCCTGCGTGCTTGTACGATGATGTTCAAACTCATTTCGCAATATTTTTTCAGATAGTGCGAGATTACGTTTTAAGGGTTTTTCCTGCAGGCGATCAGGCAGGACATTTCGCTTCAGACGAACTTCTAGCGGAGCACTAAGCTCGGCAATAACTGAAGTCCCACCCACGGAGTGGAAAATGCCACGTATTCTTTCAATGTATTCTTTGTCTTCAGGATCATCAAAATCAGGTACTACAGTGAATATCAGCCCGGGGAGATCGCTGGATGCTACGGTTTCGAAAATGGAAAAACGAATGACTTCATCCAGTTTTCTAAAAGGAGCTGTACCGAAATCAAAGAAGTGATGTACTAAATCAATCGACATATGATTGTGAAATAATTTCAATCCCGTCTTTCTCGAGATATGTTTACCCACAGTCATTTTTCCTACAGCAGAAGGCCCGACTATCATTAATAATTTCATGCTAGTGAAATTACTAAGATCGATGAATTTTTGACCTCAAGTGCTAACCGTTGATGCCAGACTGCAGTGTGCCCTGATATTCATCCCCTAATTTGGTAGCAGAAGCCTTCGCCGTGGCTCCGAAATACCAGTGAAATCTAAGATTCTGGCCAAATTTTCCCTTCGAAGGGGACTATTCTTTCTCCGAGAACTACTTCTAACCTCCAACTTCAGACATCCAACTTCAGACTCCAGACATCCAAATTCAAACTACTTCAACGTAATCTCAATGACGCCGTTAGATCCTCTGCCACCATATCGGCTACTGGCCTGACTGGCAGAGAGCACATTAATATCTTTTATGTCGTAGACGTTGATGGAAGACGCCACTGTGTTGTAATTAGTACCCACTGGATTGCCATTGACCACATAAAGTGGAGAATTATCACCAGTCGTACTTCGAGCTCCCCGTAGTAGAATCGTGTAGTCACCAGCTCCACCCGAGATGTTGAGACCTGGCTCCATGCGCAGACGATCAATCAGCTCCGTAAATTCTCTGCTTGTTTGCTTTTCTTTATTGCCCGTAGCTCCTGTAGAGGTCGAACAACTGATCACACCCAATACTATCAATAGGGACGCAAGGGCAAATAGATATTTTTTCATAGTTATACTTTCTTTAGGCAGTTTTTAAACGAGCGATAAATTAGGAAAATTTTCAACCATGCACCGAAAACAAATCCGTTCATACCAATTCAATCTTCCGTCTCAGTCTCAGGAATGGACCAGTCTATGGGCATCAATCCTTGTTTAAGAAGGATCTCATTAGTACGACTAAAATGGTGGTTGTTGAAGAACTTATTACCCGCCAATGGTGATGGATGGGCTGACTGAAATACATAATGCTTCATCTGATCAATGAGTTTGATCTTTGATTGTGCGAATCTTCCCCAGAGCAGAAATACCAGGCCTTCCCTCCTTTCACTAAGGATACGAATTACCGCATCGGTAAAAGATTGCCATCCAATCTTTTGATGGGATCCTGCCATGCCGCGTTCCACTGTCAGCATGGCATTGAGTAGGAATACTCCCTGCTCAGCCCAGTTGGTGAGATCACCATGAGATGGAATGGGGACTTGCAGGTCAGCATGCAATTCCTTGTAGATGTTCTTCAGAGACGGTGGAGGCTTGATTCCTCTGGGGACGCTAAAGGAAAGGCCCATCGCCTGTCCCGGCCCATGATAAGGATCCTGCCCCAGGATAACGACCTTCACCTCATGGAATGGCGTCGTATTGAAGGCATTGAAGATCAATGAACCAGGGGGGTATATGACTTTACCCCGTTGCTTCTCCTGCCGCAGAAATTTGCGGATATGCTCAAAATATGGCTGTTGGAATTCATTTTCCAGGGCTTCCTTCCAGCTATCTTCTATCTGTACACTCATCTTTGTTTATAGGGCCTCTGCAAGGGCTTCGTACGATTACATCAATAATAAATATATGGTTTCCTGCCTGAAGGTTGTTCATTTTTACAAAATGGAGTAAATTTGCCCTCGCTTTTGAAAAAATGGTCCTATAGCTCAACTGGATAGAGCAGCTGCCTTCTAAGCAGCAGGTTTCAGGTTCGAGTCCTGATGGGATCACTACTGACGAAGCTTCGCTTGTCAGCATTGATCCTGATGCTTCGGTCATCGTTGATCAACAATGTAAGACATTAAACATTCAGTAATCCCTACCACCTCTTTGGTGGTGGGGATTTTTCATTTATTCTAGTTGCCATAATACAAATCAGATGCTGACATGCGCAATAAGATACGCAGTATCGAATGTAGCATCGTCAGCAAACATTCAGTAAGTCCCTGTTACCTGGCGGTAGCGGGGATTTTTATTTACTACAAGATGCTGACATGCGCAATGAGATACACAGTATCGAATGTAGCATCGTCAGCAAACATTCAGTAAGTCCCTGTTACCTGGCGGTAGCGGGGATTTTTATCTACTACAAGATGCTGACATGCGCAATGAGATACACAGTATCGAATGTAGCATCGTCAGCAAACATTCAGTAAGTCCCTGTTACCTGGCGGTAGCGGGGATTTTTATTTACTACAAGATGCTGACATTCGCAATGAGATACACAGTATCGAATGTAGCATCGTCAGCAAACATTCAGTAATCCCTATCACCTCTTTGGTGGTGGGGATTTTTCTTATTCTAGTTGCCATAATACAGATGAGATGCTGACATGCGCAATGAGATACGCAGTATTGAATGTAGCATCGTCAGCAGAGTTCTTTATCTTTGGAAGTAACCAAAACAATCTTTAGATCTGAATTTCCTTCCATTACTTCGAGTGCTATTCTGGAATTCCCAGGGATACTTTCTCACCCTTTTTCTGGTGTTGGTCACATCCGGAAATTCAGTTGCCCAGCTTCCCGAAGACTTCACTGACGAAACGGTATTGGATGCTTTGGACGAAGTGATTGGGATCGAGTTTGTGGACTCGAGCCTTTGGTATGTCTGGGATCGCAAAGGTCTTTTATGGGGCATCAAGGACGAGAGGCTGATAGACGAACCAATCCTTGATATTAATGAAGAAGTAGCACATTTCGGTGATCATGGCCTGATCGACATTGCAATTGATCCCCATTTTAAAGACAATGGATACATCTACCTCGCTTACATCGTGGATCCACATCATCTACGATACGCTGGTACTCCGGACTATAGCCGCTCCAGGTTGGGTCGGCGTAACGCGACCATCGGTCGAGTCACGAGATACACGATGGATACCGAGTCCTTTACGAGTATCGACCTCGACTCGCGAAAAATACTCCTCGGTGTAGACAAGACTAATGGAATCCCCGTATTTGCCCCGGCACACGGTATCGGAGGACTTGAATTTGGTACCGACGGCACCCTGCTCGTCGGGACTGGTGATGGCAACTCATGGATTGGCGCATATACGGGGGGCAAGGACTACCCTCGCAATGGTTTTGACAGTATTGGTATAGTGGAAGGATTTGTAAGCGAGTCTCACAACCTCGGATCCTACCGGGCTCAGTCGCTTTCCAGTTTAGGTGGAAAGATCTTACGTATTGATGCGGAGACGGGTGGCGGCATTGAAAGCAACCCTTTCTATGATTCATCAGATCCAAATGCAGCAAAAAGTAAAATATGGTCTCTGGGCATTCGAAATCCATATCGCATGGTGGTGCGTCCCGGGTCTGGCAGTGAAAACCCAACCGATGGAAAGCCGGGTGTTATCTATTTTGGAGATGTAGGTAGCTATTTTTACGAGGAATTAAACATAGTGCAAGGTCCTGCTATGAACTTTGGATGGCCTTCTTATGAAGGTATTTTTGAGAACAAAGACTACTATCCTCAACAGACTCTCAATCCAGATGCCATCAACCCTCTTGCCGCTATCGCCGGTTGCAATGAAGAACAACTGGCATTTAATGATCTACTGAAGCAACCCAATCGACAACACACGAATACATGGACTAATCCCTGTGATACCACAAAACAACTAAGTGAAGACCTGTCACTATTTACGCACGAGGCGCCGGTGATCACATGGGGGAATGAGTCCAAGCACAAGGAGGAGACATTCTTCCCTGCATATGATGCAGGTGGTGAAATCACTCAGGTTTCTTCTATAGAACCCACCTCTCCCATTAGAGTTAATCCCTTTCATGGAAATAGCAGTATTACCGGTGATTTTGTGCGTGGGTCCAATTTTCCCACCGAGTACCAGGACGTCTATTTTCATGGTGACTACTTCGGATGGTTAAAAGGCTTTCGATATGACACCCACGGTTTGGACGAAATTCATGACATTATCAGCTTTAGTGATAGCATCGGTCCCCTTGTGCATCTTCGATTTAATCCATTTGATGGAAAGTTATATTATTTCATGCTAGACTATAGCCAGTCCCCGGTCACCAATCAGTTACGACGTATTTCTTTCGGAGGTAACCCTAAACCCGTTGCAAATATTGAAGTAGATAAATTATTCGGAACACCTCCCTTCTCTGTACATATTTCAGGAGCGAGTTCCTTTGATCCTCAGGGTGAACCGATTTCCTATCAATGGCAAATTGACCAGCAACCATTTTCAAATAAAATGGATACCACTATTTTTATTGAATTGGAAAACCCTGGTCCCGTAAATAAAGAATTGACATTAGTTGTCACAGATGCCGAGGGGCAAACCGATACTGCAAGGGTCAATATATCGCTAAATAATACGCCCCCAGATGTCCAAATCCTAAACATATCAGATGGAGATAAATACTCACTATCCAATGACCTCCTTCTCTATCGGTTGTCGTCGCAAGTCGAAGATGCAGAACACAAATTGGAGGATCTCTCGTATACCTGGGAAGTAACACTCGACCACAATGACCACTCCCACCTGGAGTTTACCGACACGAGCAGAAATAGTGTTGTGTCGTTGTATGCCATACCCAGTAGTGAATCTGAGCGACATGCTTACACTATAAAACTCACCGTGACAGATCCTCTGGGACTATCAGGTACCGATGCCGTGACGATACATCCTGATCCTGCTCTGGAAGCAGATGTTGATGAAGGATATCACATCTTTCCCAATCCGACAACAGAAGAAATCAATATATTTAGTGCACGAGCGGGTACTGGACAGATTCAAATCGCATTGATAAATCCCTCGGGTCAGATTGTATTTCAGCGGCCCCACCCTCCCTTTAGCGAGGTACCACTAAAGCAAATATCCCTTTATAATCTAAAGACAGGTATTTACTACCTGATTATTACGGATGAAAATGGTGAGGCTTCTTCACATATAATTCTAAAGGAGTAGGGCTGAACAAGCTATGCGAAAAATGATGAAGAAATCCATTTCCGAATATGTAGAAAAGACACATCCCTAACAATATGAACACCTATTCTTCTACGATTTTTTGGACCCTTTTTGTACTTATGATCCTTGCCACAATTCACTTAGGCTGTCAAAAATCAGAAAATGAGATCATTCCACGCATTCCGGATCAAACCTATCAATTTGCAGACTCACTTATAGTTGGCGACTCTGTGGGGATGAGGATCCATAAGCGGAATCAATTGATTAAAAATTATCCCATCACAATCAATATCGATGGTGATGAGTCAGACGATTTTCGATTGGAGAATATCGACTATCTTTCTGCATCACACGGTAGCTCCATAGTGATGTACGTATTTGCTCTTCATGACTCAGCCCAAGTTCTCGTTGAATCATTTATTGACACTAGTTATATCCTGGAAAAAAGAGACACTGTGATGCAGGGTGATACAATGTACTATTACTTTGAAAATCACTATAGTTGTAGAAGAGAGTCTGATGATTATAGAATTAAATGGACTTCTCCCCGAAGTAAAATCAGGGACGTAGACAGCACCGATATTCTAGAAAAGATGGATGCGAAATGGAAGACAGATACGCTTAGAATCAATGGGAGTGCAAAGCCTGGACACTGGCATGATAAAGATGAACTTCCCAATAAAATATTTATCACCAATGAACACTATATAAACGATTGCCACTATTTTTTGGAAAATGAAGTACACTATATCCCATTTAAAATTGTGGGAATAAATCTGATGGGTTGGTTTAAGGTCCAAATACTGAATTACTATTCATTTAAGCTAATCGAGTATGCCGTACAGAAACCTCTGGATCGTGACTAGATTATCCAATTGTCTGCTCATAGCTACCTTAAGAATTCATAGTCTAATTTGGAGAAGTTAAATTATTGAGCTAGTGTAAAAGGTTACGTGTCAAGTAAATCCGTTCCTCATGATCATTCATTTGAAAAAAAAACGATTTAGTTTTCTCAAATCAACTTTATACTACTCAACCCTCTGCCGAAGTAGCACTTAAATCCTTCATACCCTCCAAATTATAGAGGCAAGATGATCCTGCTCCCATACCCACTATTGTGGTCATCGCAGTCTCCGTACTAACGTTCACAAATTTTATTTTCTCTGCAGGAACATGATAAATATTTCCATTGGTTGGGTTTGGTGCGGTAGGAACAAAGACCGTGTAGAAATCATCCTCATAACGATCACTGACGAAACCTGTCATGAGGACGCCATTTCCAAAAGGATCCACCAGGCAGACCTGTGCAAAAGGCATTGCTTTCACTCCAGTAAATTGACGAACCAATTCTCTGATAGTCGAATAAAGAGGTACTTTCAGTAAGAACTTTTCCTCAAAACGATGAAATATTCCTGTGTCGTTCCGTCCCAGGGTTTGATCACCAAGGAAGTACAGAAAAGAAATGAGAATAGTCGCTGAAATTAAATGGATCACAAGACCGGGTTCTTCACTTCCAGAATCTATCACAGTGCTGAGTGGCATTAATATGCCGATCAGCAGATTGAACAGAATAGATATTAGAAAGATCAAAATAGCGACAGGGAGCACCAGGATTAGGCCATGTAGGATCTTCCTAACAAAAGACTTGTCCGTAATCTCTTGTTTCCAGGATGAAGCAGGTAAGTTGACCATCTGAACAGGATCTTTCTCGACCATTTACCAATAAAATTTATAAAATGTGAAGACGAAGAAAATTAAAACTAAAACCTTAGGAGATCACAGTTTGTTCGATTTTTCAGAACGAGCGTAGGAAGTCTTTGCATCGACATTTTAGTCTTAATTGGCAGAGAGATATCCATTCACGTCACAACTTATCATCCCTAGATTGACTTGCGACCTAAGATGCGTAACATTCAACTATACCAGATCTTACCAATCCTTCACCGATTTTTGCACGTATGTGGATTACCAATACAAGATCATTATCTTAGGACCATGGGTTTAGACGTTATTATACCCATGTCACTAGACGTAAAAAAATGATCAAAAAAGGCAGTCAGATATCATCTCCTTTATCATCAACCAGGAATGGCGTTAGGTGTGATATTTATGGCACATTGGGCTTCACTTCCCCTATCCTGTCAATTGCGACGCTGGTATATTGCATGCTCCTTGTGCTTCTGATTGGATGTGGGACTAATCGATCGCATGAGGATCTGAGTGCGGCCCTTCCTGAAGTAATTGATTTTAATCAGCACGTGCGCCCCATCCTATCCGATCGATGCTATAGCTGTCACGGCCCGGATGCGAATACACGTGAAGCTGACCTGCGACTGGACACAAAGGGAGGACTGTTTGAAAGTGTATTGGAGACATCCAAATATCATCCTGTCAAAGCAGGAAAACCTGGACAAAGCGCACTGTATCAAAGGATTGTCAGTGAGGATCCCGAACTGATGATGCCACCACCCGATGCCAATCTTACACTGGAAGCCAGAGAGAAAGCTATCCTGGAGAGATGGATTGAGCAAGGTGCTGAATGGAAACCGCACTGGGCTTTTATACCTCCTGAGAAACCGACACCTCCTCCCATTAAGGATCAAAATTGGGCCCGGAATGAAATAGATCAATTCACAATGCATGCGATGGAGGCTAAGGGCTTAGCACCTGCTCCACCCGCAGAGAAGGCGACTCTGTTAAGGCGTCTGACCATGGACCTCACAGGCCTGCCACCTTCCGTTGAGGATTTGGATGCTTTTATCAATGATACCTCACCTAATGCGGTAGAAAAAGTAGTAGATCGCTTACTTGCATCACCGCATTATGGCGAAAACATGGCAGTGGACTGGTTGGATCTGGCCCGATATGCAGACACGCACGGGTACCAGGCCGACTATTACCGGCCGCATTGGCCCTGGAGAGATTGGGTGATCGATGCCTTCAATAGCAATATGCCCTATGATACCTTCGTAACCTGGCAACTAGCCGGAGATCTATTACCCAATGCTACCCGAGAGCAAAAGCTGGCGACAGGATTCAATCGAAACCATGCCCAAAATGCCGAAGGTGGCATTATCGATGAGGAATATCGCGTAGAATATGTGGCTGACCGGACACAGACCTTTGGCATCGCTTTTCTCGGCATGACGCTGGAATGTGCCCGATGTCATGACCATAAATTTGATCCCATCAGTCAAAAAGAATTCTATGAGATTTTCTCATTTTTCAACAATGTCTCAGAGTCAGGACAAATCACCTGGAACACCAGTGATCTTCCAGGACCCACCATGCTCTTGCCCGATGAAGAAATAGAAGCAAAAAAAGCCACTATTGAGAAATTGTTAGCTAAAAAAGAAATGGAGCTGGATTCTGTGAAAAAAGCAGAATATAACTCATTTAATTCCTGGCAAAATTCACCAAATAAACAGACAATACAGGCTGAACCCATGCAGGGACTGCTGGCACATTTCCCACTCGAAAATGTCAATAAAAAAAGAATTAAGAACAAGGTACCAGGTGGTATTACCGGAAGTATTATTGACCCCCTGGATGGTAGCATCACGCAGTCGGAACTAAAAATTGTGGATGGGTTTACTGGAAAAGGATTGACCCTGAGCGGTGATGAAGCCCTTGACTTCCCAAAGCTGGGGCAATTCAGCCGAGGTGATGATTTCACTATAGGTATGTGGGTGAAGATCCCCGAGGATTTGGAAAGTGGTGTCATTTTTCATAGTAATAAAGGATCCGCACTGTATACATTT
>JAUILM010000151.1 GCA_030432855.1 Bacteroidia bacterium | reverse complement strand
GGCATCCGATTTACCGGTGACATCGTAAAGGCTATCGCGGCCGGGGCCAGTACGGTCATGGCAGGGTCCCTGTTTGCGGGAGTGGACGAAGCGCCTGGGGAAACGATTATCTACGAAGGAAGGAAGTTTAAAATATACCGTGGCATGGGATCTCTATCCGCCATGCAAAAAGGATCCAAGGATCGATATTTTCAGGATGTAGAGGACGACATTAAGAAACTGGTACCAGAGGGAATCGAAGGGCGGGTACCCTACAAAGGTACGGTCGCTGAAGTGATGGTTCAGTACATTGGAGGTCTCCGGGCGGGTATGGGATATTGTGGTGCTCCCACGATACCCGACTTACAGCAGGCTCGGTTTGTACAGATCTCCAGTGCCGGTATCACAGAAAGTCATCCTCATAATATCCGAATTACCAAGGAGTCCCCAAATTATTCACCCAGAAGTTTCTAGCTTCATAGCATGTCTGGCAAGATCATTCCGAAATCATACTTTGTCTCTGATGATGTCATTGACATCAGTAGGTCATTAATCGGAAAAGTTTTATGTACGCAGTTTGATGATCGCCTGACTAAGGGAATCATAGTAGAAACAGAAGCGTATCGGGCGCCGGAAGACAAAGCATCCCATGCATACGGAAATAAGCATACCGCCAGAACAGCCCCTATGTTTCTGGAAGGTGGAAGATCTTACGTATACTTATGCTATGGAATCCATCATTTATTTAATATAGTGACGGGAGGAATCAACATGGCACATGCCGTCTTGATCAGAGCGATCGAACCGCTGGAAGGAATAGATCATATGCTGACGCGACGAAAGCTGAAGAAGGTATCTGCAAGACTCACTGCCGGGCCGGGAATTTTAACCAAAGCCCTGGGTATAACAACCACACAAACCAACAAACCGCTGATCAGGGAAAATAGTATCTGGATCGAGGATCATGATTTTAAAATTGACACGGATCAGATAATTTCCAGTCCCCGGGTTGGCGTTGAGTATGCTGAGGAATGTGCGGCATGGCCCTGGCGATTTCGTCTTAGGGACAATAAATGGTGTAGTCCAGCTAAGTAATTCGCCTATGAATACCTTACATTATCGAGATTTGATTCTTCTGTCGCTATTTCTGGTGATTTCAACCATACAGTTGAGGGCACAGGATTTTCTGAACGAAGATCATGTGTATATAGAATCCATTAAGACCGTCCAATTTGGCGTACCAGGTCTCGAATGGTCCATGCCTTTTGTTAATCTTTCGGGTGGTCAACTATCGTTAGAGTTCGATGAAATTGCTAACGATTCCCGATATCTACGTTACATCATTCAACATTGCGATGCAGACTGGACTCCTTCAGACCTGGAAGAATTGGAATACCTCCAGGGTTTCAACGGTGAAGAAATTCGGGACTTTGCTTTCTCCATTTCGACCCGGATCCCATATATCCACTATCGGCTGCAGCTACCCAATAGAAATATACGATGGACCAAGTCGGGCAATTATATGCTACATATTTTTGACGAAGACACTGGCGAACCCATGCTTAGTCGTCGATTTGTGGTCTCAGAGGCACAGGTAAATGTGGGTATGCAATTGTCCAAACCCGTCGCTGTAGATAAAATCACCACGCATCATGAGATCGACTTCATCGTAAATCATAAGAATTTTAGAATCACTAATCCGAGACAAGAAATCCATGCATTAGTGATGCAAAATGGTCGGTGGGATTCGGCTATCGATAGCATAGAGCCCTTTCTGGTTCAGCCTGAACAATTGTCTTTTGATTACCAGAATCGAATAACGTTTCCTGCCGGTAAAGAATTTAGAACCTGTGACTTTCGAAGTTTACGATTCCCTAGTGTAGAAGTGAGTGAAATCAAGGAGTACGACGACGCTTATGAAGTCGTAATGAAGAAAGATGAAAAACGAACCTATCATAATTACCATACTGAAAGGGATCTGAACGGTCAGTTCATTGTTCAGTCTTATGACGATACGGATTTTGATGTGGAGGCAGAGTATGCATATGTCATGTTTACCCTGGAATCTGCACAACCCATTTATGATCATGACGTACATGTGATTGGTGCTTTTTCGGATTGGTCGCCTGGCAAATCTTACCAATTGCAGTACGATGATGAAAGAGGACTGTACTTTGGTGAGACTCTGTTGAAACAGGGGTTTTATGACTATCTCTATGCGCTCACTCCCACAGGGGATACGACTACTTTTGAAACATCCTCACTAGAGGGTAATTGGCACGAAACCGAAAACACCTATTCTATCATTGTGTACTATCGGCCTTTTGGTGGACGCTATGACCGAGTACTGGCTACTTATACTCAGAGTGATCGATAAAGCATTGTTTATCGTCGATAGACATTCATTTATATAAATATTTGACCAGTGTCAAAATCTATTCATAACATTGTAGTCAGCAGATGGCACCAAAAAAGTTTTCTCTATTATGAAAAAAGTCACCTTAGCACTTTTTGCATTTTGTGTATTGTTCAGTCAAAGCAATGCACAGGAAGTTTGGTCCCTGGAAAAATGTGTTCAATATGCATTAGAGCATAGTTTGACCCTACGACAATCCAATCTGAATGCTCAGCAATCCAATATTATCGAATCTGCCAATAAACAATTGCGACTACCCAACGTAAGCGGATCTACCAATTATAATTTGAGTTTCGGTCGACAGATTGATCCGGTCACCAACGACTTCATCAATCAGAGCTTTGGAAACCAAAATCTCTCTGTTTCTGCCGGAGTGACTTTGTTTAACGGAGGGCGGATATCCAATCAAATCAGACAAGCAGGGCTAAACCGTGAAGCTTCACTACTGGATGTGGAGCAAATGACCAATGATATATCCCTGGATGTTGCTTCGGCTTACCTGCAAATCCTATTTGCTATTGAAAACCTTTCTAACGCACAGAAAAGTGTCGATCTAGTAGTGAGTAATCTGGAACAGATTGATCGCATGATCAGCGCAGGCACAAGGCCACGTAATGACCGTCTGGATCTGGTGGCTCAGCAGTCACAAAATGAGCAGTTGGTTGTGACCGCGCAAAATAACGTTGACATTGCCTATCTGAATCTCAAGCAAATCATGCAGCTGGATCAGGATTATGAAATGCAGGTGGAAGTACCGGATATCCCGCTACCTACCGAGTATGATGTTCTGGCGCTTTCTGCCAGTGAGGTGTATGATCAGGCAGAAGCCTGGCAGCCACAGATCAGGGCAGGAGAAATCAGAAAGCAATCAGCCGAGTTAGATGTAGAACTGGCCAGAACCAATATGATTCCTACACTAGGTATCGGTGGATCACTAGGATCTAACTACTCATCATTTACGCGTCGACAGGGAGATTTGATTGGAACGGAGACAATTACACAAGATGGATTCATGCTAAATGGCGAACCGTTAAATGTATCTTTCGAACAACCCATCTATGCCTTTGATAAAGTGAGTTACATCGATCAACTGAACCAAAACCTGGGATATGGATTTGGTATCAGTCTGAATGTGCCTATCTACAATCAGGGGCAATCAAAAGCCAATGTTAAGCTGGCGGAACTGGATGTAGCCAGAACCCAAATACAAAATGCACAGACTAAGGACCTCCTAAAAACAGATATACAACGTGCGGTCGCCGATGTAAAAGCCGCAAAGAAACAATATGATGCAGCTCTCCGAACTGCCGAGGCGAGAAGAGCTGTATATCAGGACACCGAAAAGAGATTTAACCTGGGAGTAGCGAACAGTTTTGAGTTTACTACCGCTCAAAATAATAGGGATCAGGCTGAAGTCGATTTGATCATTGCTAAATATGACTACATATTTCGGTCAAAAGTGGTTGACTACTACCAGGGCAAACGCATTACGCTCAACTAAAACACTTCATGGCAAAAAGAAAACGAAACAGGCTCTATATCATACTCGCCATTGCCTTAGCTATACTGGCTGCATTAGCGGTGTATAAAAGCAAAAACAGGGAAAAAGGTAAAGAAGTAGAAACCGCCAAAGTTGAAAAGCGCACCATAAAAGAGTTGGTTAGTGCCAGTGGCAAGATTTTCCCTGAAAAGGAGGTAGTGATAAGCTCTGATGTTTCCGGAGAGATTGTCCTGCTTAATGTGGAAGAAGGTGATTCAGTACGAGCGGGTGACCTTTTAGCAAGAATTGATCCTGAAGCCTACGAATCAGCAGTAGAACGTGGTAATGCTTCCGTAAACAGTGCCCGATCACAACTGGCCATATCCCGATCCAATCTGGAAAATAGTAAAGCACAAATGGCGCAGATCGATGCGCAGGTAAAAAATGCAGAGAGGATTTATAATCGTAACAAACAACTGTTTGATCAGGGAGTACTTTCACAGGCAGAGTATGAAAATTCGCTGGCTGATCTGGAAGCACTGAGGGCCAACCTGCTTGCATCAGAAGCAAGTGTACGATCGTCAGAAGAAAATATCAAAGCCAATGAGTTTGCCATCAAAAGTGCTCAGGCCTCACTAAAAGAGTTACAAACCAGTCTTAAGCGTACCAACATTTATGCTCCGGTAGATGGTATCATATCCAAACTCGATGTAGAAGAAGGCGAACGCGTGGTGGGTACTATACAAATGGCCGGTACTGAAATGATGCGCATAGCCAATCTTTCCATTATGGAGGTCCAGGTTGATGTCAGTGAAAATGATATTCTGAAAGTAAGTGAAGGTGATACAGCCGAAATTGAAGTAGATGCTTATCTGGATCGAAAGTTTCTGGGGGTAGTGTCAGAAATCGCAAATTCGGCCTCTACGGTTGGTACGACCACTTCGCTAACCACCGACCAGGTGACTAACTTCGTCGTAAAGATCTTGATGGACCCAAGGTCCTATGAGGATCTTGTCTTGCCTCTAAGACCATTCCCATTTCGTCCGGGTATGTCGGCATCTGTTGAAATCAATACACATACTGAAAGTAACATACTTACTGTGCCAATTCTGGCCGTAACAACGCGTGATCTTTCTGAAGACACGGATGACGATACGGACAAAAGTGCGAATGATGATGAGGACCTGCAGGAAGTAGTGTTTGTATGTCATACAGATACACTCCAGATGGTTCCTGTAAAGACGGGTATTCAGGATGATACCTATATCCACATTCTCGAAGGACTTGGGGCCGGCACAGAAGTCGTGAGTGGTCCTTACTCTACGATTACGCGCGAGCTGGAAGATGGCAGTGAATATCATCGCAAAGAGGATAAGAAAAAGGAAGATAAAACAGGATCTTAAGCGTTTGATATCAGCAAGCAAGCGATCATAGTATTTCTGAGGGTACCTGAGTCTGGAAAGGTAAAAACTAGATTGGCCAGTGATGTTGGAGATGCAAAAGCACTGGAAATCTACAACCAGTTGGTGCACCATACTATCTCTGAATCGCTCAAAGTCGATGATACGGATAAACTCCTTTTTTACTATCCACACATTGATAATCAGGACTCCTTTCAGGATCCCTCAATCCGCAAGTTTCAACAGATGAATGGTGATCTGGGAGATAAGATGGCAGATGCTTTTTTAAAAGCTCTATCAGAATATGATCAGGCTATCATAATTGGAACAGATTGTCCCTACATTGATTCGGATCTGTTAAAGAAGGCCCTTATTTCACTACAAAGTCATGATATCGTGATTGGACCAGCCAAGGATGGTGGGTATTATCTACTGGGGATGAAGGTACTACACAAAGAGTTGTTTGATCAAATGGAGTGGAGTACTGACACCGTCTTCTCTGAGACTATGCAAAAGGTGAAAAACTTAGAGTTGACAGTCCAGCAAATGATCACCTTATCAGATATCGATTATGCATCTGATTGGAATAAATATCAACAACTTATTCAGTCACAGCAGTAGTTTACTGGAGCTTTGCAAGCAACTCATCAGCCTCTGACCTGTGCTCATCATCAACTTCCACCGTTTTCGAGAGCCAGAACAGAGCCTGCTCTTTATCGCCTTGTTTCAAATAGGATAGTGCGAGGTACCAGGATGACTTTTGATCCGTATCCTGATAGGATATGTCAAGACAGTCTTTAAACAAATCTATTGCATCTTCTACCTGGTCAGATGCTAGCAAAGAAATGGCCTGGTAAAACTTCAAATCCGGTTTATCGGGATGCTGTGCGATTAAGTCATTAATCAAGGAAGCAGCCTGTTGATAATCCTCTGTAGCGTATGCTTGAAACGCAACGTCGAGATCTGTCTTTTCTGTGGCTGCACTTCTACTCACCTGGAAGTATGTGCTTCTTGGTGCCTCAAAATGCTCTTGATAGAGAGATGAAGTGGATGCAGGTCTCAGCAAGAAATACGCCGGGATCAGAAGTATTAAGACAGCAGCAGCTAATCGTCTTAACAGCAAAATCCGGGGTTGCTTAGTCTTCGTTACTACCTTCTTCTCAGGTAGTTTGGCCTGAAAGCGCCTGTCAAGGCGCTGTAACACCTGTGCATGTTCAGCCCCCTTATCCAGATATTGATAGCCTTCCAGTGCTTCCCGATCCAACGGATCCATGTTTTCCAGATCCTCCTTTGAAAGACCCTTTAGTTGATCCAGACTTTTTAAGAATTCCTCCCTGTTCATTGATCTAATTTTCAATTAGGTTTGAGAAACCATCCCTATCAAGGCCTATTTTTAGATTTCGTTTTCCATTCTGAATGTGACTCTTCACTTTATTTATATCATAATCGGTGATTTCAGCGATCTCCTTATAGGTTTTCTTCTTAAAGTAAAAGAGTACAATGCATTCTTTCTGAGGACCTTTCAAATTCTCGATTTCTTCATGCAGTGCTTTTTCACGTGCTTCAATCGTAAGAGGGGATATCTCGTCTTTTTCCATAAACGTATCCTCACCCAAATTCGAAATATCATCAAATAGGTGTTCTGTCTTTTTCCTCAATCTGGCAAAACAATGATTACGTGTCACCAGAAATAGCCAGTTCTTGAAATCCTTGATTTCATATTTGTGCAAGTTCTGCAACAATTGTTCAATGATTTCCATGACGGCATCTTCACTCTCTGTTTGGTTTTTGAGGTATCTAAGACACCAACCGAATATGAGATGTGCATAACGATGATACAACTGCCCCACATAGGCGGTATCCCGCTCTTCTTTGTAGCGATCTATGATTTGTTTGTCGGAGAGTTGATCTATGGAGTCCATGCCCCGGATTAAAATGCTTGAAACTAAGGTAGGAAATGCCTGGCACTATTAGAACAGGCATAAACAAAGTACATTAATTAGAGAACTGCCTTTACACCGGATTGTACTCAACCCGTGGTTTTTGAGCCAGTAACTCATCATACCACTTTCGTAACTGCTTACAGACCGGGCCGACACGCCCATCGCCAACAGGGTAATCATTGATAGTGGTGATTGGCATGGCTCCTTTGGTTGTGCTCGAAATAAATGCCTCTTTGGCATCCACGATTTTGTGAATGGGTAACAAAGCTTCTTTCACATGCATACCATGCTCTCTCGCCATACGAATCAAATGACGGCGGGTTATACCCGATAGAGCCGTGTCCACAGTAGTATAGATGGTGTCATCCTGATCAACAAGAAAAAAGTTAGCACGTGAAGTTTCATGGATATACTGACCATCGTGATAGAGGATATCCAGTGCATCCGTCTCCTGCAATACCTGCCTATGTTTCAGGACATTCGCGTAGTCCAGAGTCTTGATCTCGGGTTCATCTCGCAGATACTTTTGCAGTACTAATCGAAGGCCCTTTTCATACCATGATTCATTGTAGGTGATATCATTGTGCTGTACGACATATAGATTGGGGGCCGTTGGAGTATATCCATCAGCTGCATTACCACCAGTCAAAACCAATTTCATATATCCCCGGGTGATCTCGTTTGCACGAGCCAGGTCTACAATTCGATCATAAAGCTCCTGACGCGATACTGGAACCTCCAGTCCCATCAACTCCGCAGACCGATAGAATCGATCAAAATAGTCCATAGCAAATACGGGGAGTCCAAATCGTATGGGAAAAAAATCAAAAATGCCATATCCTCTCAGGAGTCCGATATCCTTTAAACTTACTGAAGCTGATTCAGCAGCTACCAGTTCCCCATTAATGTTATGGTATTTTATCATACTATAAAATTATTAAAATCCGATGGCAGTATCCTCACCTCGGGGGTCACCCGCCCCTTCGAGCGAGCCATCTTTCAAAACAAGTATCGCATCTACCCTGCCAATACTGTTTCTTTCATCAATTTTGTGCCCAATGTCCATCAGTTTGGACTTGACTTCTTCATCTAACGCATTCTTTTCAATCAGTATCCGATCGGGAAGCCATTGATGATGTATCCTTGGAAAATTTACCGCCTCCTGCATTGACATACCATGGTCTACCACATTTAGGATTGTCTGAAAGACTGAGGTGATAATCGTCGATCCTCCCGGTGTCCCCACAACCATCGCCAGGTCTCCATCATACTCAAGAATGGTGGGTGTCATCGAGCTTAGCATGCGCTTACCCGGATCGATTTGATTTGCCACTCCACCTACCAAACCAAATTGGTTGGGGACACCCGGTTTTGTGCTAAAATCATCCATTTCGTTATTTAGAAAAAATCCAGCATCCTTTACCATGACTTTAGATCCATAGCCACTATTTAAGGTGGTGGTGATCGAAACTGCATTACCATCCTTGTCAACAATCGAGAAATGCGTGGTCTCCATACTTTCATACGGTATAATTTCACCCGCTCTGATCTCAGAAGATAAGGTTGCCCTTTTCCCATCAATATCCTCCATCCTCATTGCAATGTAATCCTCATCCGTAAGTGTCTTCACTGGAACACCATAGAAATCAGGATCTCCCAAATGCTCAGCACGGTCCGCATACACTCTGCGTTCGATCTCTGCCATGAGATGCACTTTGCGGGCACCAGCAGGTTGCATGCCAGACACGTTGTAAGACTCGATGCCTTCAAGCAATTGGATCAGTGCTACACCGCCACTGGATGGAGGTGCCATAGTGATTACTTTATATCCACGATAATCTGTGGATAAGGGATCTCTCCACACAGCCTCGTACTGCCTGAGATCATCATATGAAATTACGCCTCCACCTCGCTTCATTTCTTCTACAAATAACCGGGCTGTCTCCCCACCGTAAAAGCCATCATTTTTATGGTCCCTGATTCTTTCCAGAGTCCTGGCTAATGCTTCTTGTTGAAATAGATCGCCCTCTACCCACTCGCCATGAGTCACTATGGGCAGATCAAAAGTGTTCAACTTCTCAAAGGACTCCATCGATCGATTGAGTCCTCCTGCACCACCCTCGGTAATAGGAAATCCATTTCTTGCTAAATCGATGGATGGCTGAACTAACTTGTTCCAATCTAACTTGCCATGTTTTTCATGCAAGGCCACCATACCTGATACGGACCCAGGAACACCTGAAGCAAGATGACCTCTGAGGCTCAATCCATCAATAATCTCTCCTGCACCATCTAAGTACATGTCCCTGTGAGCCTTCTCAGGAGCTTTTTCGCGAAAATCCAGGGCTCCGGTAGTTCCATCCGATGCTCTATACACGGCAAAACCACCCCCACCAAGATTTCCTGCAACAGGATACGTCACCGCCAGTGCAAATTGTACAGCCACTGCTGCATCCCAGGCATTACCACCTGCCTGCAAAATATCAGATCCGACTTTACTGGCTAAAGGATGTGCACTCACTACCATTCCATTCTGTTCTACCACTCCGACCAGATTGGCATCCGATGTACGCCGGGATGTTTGACAAGAGAGAATGATCAGGGTAAGCAGACAGACGTAGACTTTATTCATCGCTATTGATTGATGATTATTAAAGTCAGCAATATCCTACTTTACCTTGATTGTAAGG
>JAUILM010000959.1 GCA_030432855.1 Bacteroidia bacterium | reverse complement strand
AGATCAGACACTGGATGATTTAATAGTAGGGAATGTCTCTTTGTAGGCGATAAAGAAACCGCTAGAATACAAGGAGCAGTCTGGGCACATGGGACACATATCGATATTTCAAACAGCATTTTCTACGAATGCCGCAATGCGATATTACTCTTTAATAATGTTTCCGGATTTAGCATCAGACACAATATCATTACGGAATCTTACGAAAGTGCCATATGGCTTGGAAACGCAATCGAATCGTTTGTATTTCAGGAAAACATAGTGGTAAATAATCACAATTTTCTGGTCATGCCAGCAGCAAGCACCTATACATCAGTTTTCAGGAAATCCATAATTTCCGGGAACACAGCACAAGTGGGGAGCTGGTCTAGCGAAAAACAAGGCATTTTAGAAATTCCAAATCCATCGATAATGGAGGAGGAAATCGATCATGAAATAAAAATCCAGGTAGTTGAAAATTTTGGTATTCAATTCCCGGACAATCATTTTCAACCGGAGGCTGGTAATATGGAAATTCCGATACGTGCAGGACTTTTAAGAAATGCCCGCGAGTAAAATCCCATGATCCTTATTGCGTCATGGTAACACCGATACATTGTCAAGCTGGAACCTAATTATTGATTTAATTGAGAATTATTCGGGAGGGAAGAAAACTTTTCTATAAATTCTCACCTTTATTCTTACTAGTGTTCAGTATCCAAAATCATGACAATGACAAAAATCAAACTCCTGTCTTTCGCCGAACTGGAAGACCGAAAGCCCACATATGCAAAAATTAAAGACCTCGACCTGGTGGTGGTGCGGTATGATGATCAAGTATCTGTACTCTACGGGAGATGCCTGCATCGAGGAGCATTAATGGCAGATGGCCATATCGATGGAGACAACTTGATATGTGGTCTGCATGGCTGGGATTATCGATATGATACGGGGGTGAGTGCATACAATAACAGTGAGGTGTTACACAAATTTGGAGCAGAGATCAGTGAAAATCATGTTTGGTTAAACGAAGAAGAGATCGATGCCTATCTCAAAGAAAACCCACAACCTTTTAACCGGGAAGAGTACCTGGGACTCTATGCCGACACGCATCCTGAATCTACCGAGCCTCACACGGCTTATATAAAGTCACTGGCACAAAATGGATTAAAGCAATATGGACATCACGGCCCTTCCGCGGCTATGGGTGTGGATCGAAATACCCTACCCAAATGGGAGGACATTCAATTTCTACCCGCCCAGCTGGCCAAGCGTCCACTGATGGATGACGAGCCTGTAACAACCAGCGTGACCATCGGTCCTGCAGCCAAAAAGCCGCTGCAATTGGATCTCCCCATCTTTGTTTCTGATATGAGCTTTGGAGCCTTGTCACAAGAAGCGAAGGTTGCTTTGTCCAGAGGAGCTGAAATGGCCGGCACCGGGATATGTAGTGGAGAGGGAGGCATGCTTCCGGCCGAACAGGAGAATAATTCCCGATACTTTTATGAGCTGGCATCGGGAGGATTTGGCTTTACATGGGATAAACTGGAGAAAGTACAGGCGTTTCACTTTAAGGGAGGGCAGGGAGCGAAGACCGGAACCGGTGGTCATCTTCCCGGCAATAAGGTGACCGATGAAATTGCAAAAGTACGGGACCTTCAACCCGGAGAACCTGCCATCTCCCCTGCCACCTTCCCCAACCTGAAAGGTATTGATGCATTTAGAGCATTTGCACAAAAAGTACGTGACAAAACCGGAGGCATCCCGGTTGGATTTAAGATAGCTGCCAGCCATATAGAAGCGGATATAGACTTTGCCCTGGCAGTAGGTGTTGACTATATTATTCTTGACGGTCGTGGTGGAGCCACAGGTGCTG
>JAUILM010000958.1 GCA_030432855.1 Bacteroidia bacterium | reverse complement strand
ACCGCCGTGCTCCTTCACGATCAGATCTTCACGCTCCAACTTTTCCAGGTCCTGTCGAATGGTAACCTCGGTTACTTTAAAAATCCTTGCAAGGTCGACGACTTTAGCCGATCCATCTTCTTTCAATAACTCCAATATCTTTTCCCTACGAAGGTTTGGTAGCATATCTATTTAATTTCAAAAACAAAAATAAACGAAAATAATCGAAAACACTAATAAGAAAAACACAAATCTATGAGATAACATTACCGGTCACATGCAATAAGATACATTGTTAACTGTGCAATAGGTCTAGTTTATTAGTATCTTCTATGGTCCAGCACTCCAGGAAGAACCCATAAAAGCAACACACATACGGATTTTAACATCGTAACTCATGGCAAGATTTTCTTTTGAAGTGAATAAGGAACAAAGAAGCGTCGATGCTTCTCCGGACACACCTATTCTTTGGATACTGAGGGAGCAACTGGGTCTCACCGGCACCAAGTATGCATGTGGTATGGCCCAATGTGGCAGCTGTACCATACATATGAATGGCAATCCTATACGTTCCTGTGTCACACCCATATCAGCAGTAGAAGGTAAAGAACTTACCACCATCGAAGGTCTAGCTGCTGAAGGTCAGCATCCCCTGCAAAAAGCATGGATAGAAAAACAAGCGCCGCAATGTGGCTATTGTCAACCAGGTCAGATCATGCAAGCAGCAGCATTAATCGACAGGAACCCTAGTCCCACTCGAGAGGAAATAGTGAATCATATGAAAGGAAATTTATGTAGATGTGGAGCCTATCTGAGAATATTGAATGCCATTGAATCTGTAGCTGAAAAAAGATCTGAAAATGAGTAAGCAATCTACTTTGTCAAACATACAATCTCGGCGAAACTTCATCAGGCAGGCTGGGTCAGCGCTTATTTTCGCAACCAGCCCTATCCCACTGATGTCCCTCAAAAGCCAGGAAGACCCTACAGAAGGTGCAGAAGGACAACAGCTCAGTGTCTGGGTAAAGATCAACACTGACAATACGGTGACCATTGCCAATCCCACTAATGAAATGGGACAAGGTAGTATGACCGCCCTGGCTGTGTTACTGGCAGAGGAGCTGGATGCTGATTGGTCTAAGGTCAAGCTGGTACACTCTCCCGTGGATCCCTCGATCTATGGATCGCAGGGTTGGAGTGGTTATAGCATGATGACCGTGGGAAGTCGAACCGTCAATAGTTACTTTGACAGCATGCGCCAAGCCGGAGCGCAGGCCCGTTATGTGATCTTGCAGAATGTGGCTAAGCATTGGAATGTGCCGTTAGAGACTCTTATCACCCAACCAGGGGTCGTACTCCATCCTTCCAGTGGTCGACAGATCCCGTATGGCGAGGTAGCAAAATTTGCAGAGGCAGTAGATCAAATCCCTGAAATACCCATAGAAAAGCTCAAGAAACCTGAAGACTTCCAATTGATTGGTAAAGTAGTGCAGCGGTATGATATACCCGCCAAAGTGGATGGTAGTGCGCAATACGCCATGGATATCAATCTACCCGATATGACTTACGGTATGATCGCGAGATCTCCCGTTCATGGTAGCAAGCCTACCTTGAAAAACGAAGCCTCAATTCGTAACATGGAAGGAGTGATTGATATAGTACATCTGGATCATGGTATCGGCGTTATTGCATCCTCGATAGATCTGGCCCTAAAGGCGAAAGGGGCCTTATCCATTCAATGGTCGGAAGGAGTGACTGCAGAAAATCACAGTAGTCAGGAAGAATATGCACGATATACACAGATCGTCAATGCAGGTGACTATGCGTATCGTGAACTGGTGAAAGAAGGAAGAGTCGAAGAAGCATTTGCCGGGGCAGC
>JAUILM010000150.1 GCA_030432855.1 Bacteroidia bacterium | reverse complement strand
AGGAATGAAGTATTCCACTCGCAGCAGGAACTCAACGAAGCCATCCACAGACAACTCACTATACTGAATAACAAGCCCTATCAGAAAAGAGAAGGCTCTCGCGTGGAGGCTTTTGAGAAAGTGGAAAAGCCTTGTATGCGTGACTTGCCAGACACCCTTTTTGAAATCAAAAAAATCACCTAAGCCAAAGTTCAGCGCAACTACCATGTCTTTCTGGGAGAAGAAAAGAATTATTACTCTGTACCGTATCAATATGCCAATCGGGATGCCTTGGTCATGTATACTTCCCGGATAGTGGAGGTCTTCATCGGCCATCAAAGAGTAGCCATCCATAAGCGGCTCCCAGGGTATAATACTTATCGACATCAAACCCAAGAATGCCACATGCCTAAGAACCATCAGGAATGGAAAAAGGCTCAAGGATATGATGCTGCTTATTTTTTGAGAGAAGCCGAGAAGGTCGGAAAAGGAACCTATTGGGTCATCTCCCAGGTGTTAGTCTCCAGAATACATCAGGCCCAAAGCTTTAACAGCTGTAAAGGCATCCTTCACTTGAGTAAAAAATACTCCCCTGACCGACTTGAATCGGCGGCTCTTCGCTGTCAGAAGGCAGGGAAAGGGACTTACGGCATGCTCAAGAGAATCCTGCAACATCAACTCGATCAAGAGGATGAGAGTGAAGAGCAACTATCTATACCTCTCCACGATAATATCCGTGGACCACAAGCTTATCAATAATTAACTAGTCTATAAATCAAATCATTATCCATGACTAACGCATCATTAGATCTTATGAAACAACTCAAATTGCAGGGTATGGCTACTGCCTATGAGGCAGTTCTGAATCTGCCTGTTAATCAACAACCCACTACACACGAACTGTTGGCACATCTCATTCAGGCTGAGCAACAGAGCCGTTCTCATAAAAGAATGCAGATGTACCTCAGACTCAGCAAACTTAGATACCAGGCCACCATTGCCGATATTGATTGTTCCGACAAAAGGAATTTGCCCAAAGAAAAGCTGCTTGTTCTATCGGATGGATCTTATCTGGATCGGGGCGAAAATGTACTCATCACCGGAGCTACGGGTTGTGGCAAATCCTATCTGGCCTGTGCGCTGGGGAATCATGCCTGTGTCCAGGGATACCGAACACTATACTTCAATATGAACCGCTTCACTGAACAAATTGCCTTGGCCAAAACGGATGGCACCCTTATCAAATGGTTAGACCGAATAAAAAAAGCAAAGCTGATCATCCTCGATGACTTCGGTCTGCAATCCATTAGTCATGCCGTAAAGCTTATACTACTTCAAATCCTCGAAGATCGCTACGAAAAGGCATCTACCATGATCTGCTCACAACTGCCCGTTGGCAAGTGGCATCAATATTTTGATGAACCGACTGTGGCAGATGCCATCTTGGATCGAATTATTCCAAAAGCACACCGTTTAGATCTCAAAGGTAAGAGTCTAAGAAAACGCTCAAAACATGTATCTTAACATTTGTAAATCGTGAGTTATCCACAAGGGGGTCAATACCCCGGAATGAGGGGGTCAACACATCCGGAATATGCAATAGTGCTGACTATGCTCCTTCTAAGTGCCTTGACCTGACTAAAAATATTCCCGAATGCATTCCAAATCTATATTCTGTCAAAGTACTAGGCGAGACGAGGAAAGATACCGGGTTTGTATCTGACTGACCTGTCAGCCTCTGGCTGATTTATCTCCCTCTGGGAGAGGATCAACGAAGTCAGGCGCAAAGAGAACGGCTGGAAAATTTTAACCGAAATCAATTTTTGATTATTTGTCAGCGCGAGATGGGTTTTTCAACAGTCTCCTAAATAGCCTTTGATTTGATCACTGCTAATCTCCGATGGACATTGACCATAGTGTTTACTCATCTTCGCAACCGCCGACACGTAACTCCGGATCGTATTGTCACTGTAATTGCGAATCCTTAAATCACGAACAAGGTGCTGACATTTATCGTCAGCATGAATCTCTCTCTGATCTTACTCATTGTTCTAGATTTTTGTTAACAATGAGCTTAGTTTAGAACTCTCTAAGATATAATGCTACCGCGAATGCGGTTTAGTCTCGTGTATGAGCAGTAGCGGACTTCTACTCACAAATCTTTCGGTTTTGTACAGACCTTTGATTTATGTTTACACTTTCGTTTTATCATTTAAATCGCAATTACTTATACATAAAGTGGTGGTCGTCTATCCTTTAATTCGTTCTTGAATTACACCTCTTTTTATCACCGAATTAATCAATAAAGTATTGCTTATGTCTTCTAAAGGGCTTTTATCGAGCAATACCATATTCGCAATTTTCCCAACTTCGATGGAACCCAAACTATCTTGTGCGTTCATCATTTTGGCCGCATTCAAGGTTCCCATTTTAATGATGTTTAAAGGTTTCATTCTTCCAAGATTCAAAAGCTGCATTTCTTCATGGAGACTATAACCGGGAAAATTGAAATCATTTCCTGTATCGGTACCCAATACCATATTAAATCCCATTCCATCTAAGAATTGGATATCTGTAACCTGTGGTAGCACGAACGCTTCTAGACTATTTTCAGTTAGTCCGTATTCATCCATTAGAATACCAACATAGATTTTGGCTCTCTGAACTAAACTTGGATCTAACTCCTTGACTGATTCCTTGTATGCTCCAAGCATTGATTCAGACTCAAACCATTCTGGATGGATCGGGTACAAAAACGACTTGTCGATCATTAAAGTTGTTACCCAAAATGGTTTTCTTTCTAGGAACTTTTTGAGGAGTTTCATCTGAATGCTATCCTTTGGATCAATCTTAACCCCTGTAAAATGGACAAGATTTTGAACGCCACCATTAATGGCCATTTCCAGTTCTATGTTATCACTTATGTGAGCAAATACTTCCAAACCGTATTTTGAAGCCTCCTTTACAGTCTTGTCTATAAATGATTGTGGTATTCTTTCGACAAAAGGAGGAGCAGGACCATCTTCAATCGTTAACTTTATTCCGACGATCGGATATTTAGACACTTCTTTAACGAGGCGTTGGATTTGTATGGTGTCTTTTAAATAAAAGATAGATTCTCCATCGCGCCAATTGCTACTTGAGTAGGTTTTTGAAGGATGTCGCCCCTCCATGCTAAAGTGTTGACTTGTATGAAATACGATCGGTGCAGGTATGGTATCCTGATTGCCTTGTTTACACATCGCAGCATAGAAGTCATTTGTACACAAGCTTCCTCCAGTAATAAAGATTGAAGTTACTCCGTAATGAATAAATCTGGGGAAATCTCTCTCAAAATCGCTTGTATGTACATGACAGTCAAATAACCCTGGGATGAGAAACTTTCCGGTTCCATCTATCCGGTTCTTTTTATTGTCTAGTAATGTAGTATCTATTGCCACTATTTTTCCTTTGATGATCCCTATTGAAACTCCGGCTTGGAGAGGTCCTCCAGTTCCATCAATCAGATTGACATTGTTTATCACCAAATCAAATTGATCCGACTGCTCCGAAGTACAGCCTGCTAAAAATAAAATCAATATCAGTGTTATAAAATACCTCATAAGTCTTCAATGACCACCAACGGCCGTAGTAAACGGTCGCTTCAATGCCGTTTATTTTTTGTTAGCTATATTTTTCCAAGCCTTAACCTTCACCTCTCTTTCAGATACTCATCCATCCAATTTACGAATTCATTCTTCCATTCTGGAGTATTAACTAGGCCAGGACCATGAGCTCCTCCCTCAACTACATAGAGTTTTGAAACTACATTCATTTCCTGAAGCTTCTCGTACATATTTTTTGAGTGAGAAACAGGGACCACTTCATCCTGGTCACCATGTACTAACAATATTGGAGGGTCATCCGGCGACACATGAAAAATTGGTGATGCTTCCTGAGCAATCTTGTATTCGATGGACATTTCACGTTTTTTAAAACCTAAAAAGGAATCGCCAAAACCTCTTTCCAAAAAGGAAGTAGGAGCAGCCCTGGCGATAACGCATTGAACTTTTGAGCTCATTCTGTTGATCGGCGTGTCGTCTTCCGGAGCTGTATCGCCATCGAGCACACCGAGCATACAAACGAGATGACCGCCAGATGAACCCCCAATAGCACCAATTCTATCAGGATTAATCCCGAATTCTTCTGCATGATATCGGATAAAGCGAACAGCCCTCTGAGCATCTTCCACAGCGGCAGGGTATCGAAATCGGGGTTCAGCCCTGTGGTTTATCGAGAAGAGGGTATAACCGGCTCTCACTAATGCTTCTCCGTCCATCTTTACATGTCTGTTATGATTAATCATCTTCGCATCATAACTCATACGTCTCGACCAACCACTTCCTGTTATGTGAATGATACCGTAACCATTTGGCTTTTCCGGGTAATAGACATCCATGAGTAAGGCCAGTCCAGAATACATACCAAATACAACATTTCTGTCAACTTTGGCAGCATTGAGTTCAGGTTGAGCGGATAATTTTAATGCAAAGGAAATTGCGATCAGGGTTGTAAATATTTGAACTTGAATTTTCTGCATATCCTTGTATTACTATACCTAACGTTTGAGCGCTATGCAGCGCTCACCCAAGTTAACAATTTAAGATGCCGCGGGGCAACTAATGGGTGGGTACTGTGTAGCGCCAGTTGGTAGTAGTTACCTACGATTCACCATTTATGCCAACTCCCTTACACTCCTCTGATGTGAGATTGATTAATGCTGATATGACGGAATTCCCTCCATCGAATATTATGGTGTCCCTGGTTTTCCATTTTTCAGAATCGTCTCTGCCAGAGAATCCATTGATATGTAACCATTTAGTGTTGTTCTCATCTAGATATGCTACAAATTGTAATTTATAGTTGTGCAGTCTGGGGATTTGATATCGATTCGAGACCTGTGTATTGTATTCGTATACGCAGCTTCTCAATAGTTTGTCTATCAGTTGTACTTCTTCTAGTGATAACGAAGTGATGGTGCAGCTATCTGGAAGTACATAATATTCAGCAGGTACGGATTCAAGTATAGCATAATTGAGTGGTCTTGAGCAACTAATTAGTACTGCGAAGGAAACTCCTATTAAATATCTTAGATACATACAATTACTACCAAATAAGAAGTAGCGGATTAGAATGCACTTCACTTTCGGATTGGCACAGACTTTTGTTGAAAGCACTAAACTTTGATTTAGCACTGAACCCGCTATCTATTATACACGCTGTTAGCGGTATGTGGCTTTTCTTTCATTATTTCTACTTTCCCAAGTATAATACCTATACTTCGGGTGTAAATTTTTCGTTCGATAAATACTCATTCCTCGAATTGCTTATTTATAAGGACTTTTATGTCCGTTTCTTGTAAGTACTTTAATTATTCTGATTCGGTTGTAGCGTTGCAAGCAAATTGGGTAAATATTGGCATATAAGTTAATCAACAAGATGATTATCCAGTTAAGAGGTGTTATATTCCTGAATTTTAGTCCAACAATCAAAACAAAAATCAATACAAATATTAAGTGAATAATCTCGTACTTTTTTGTCTCCTTTTCAGCTTCATACAACTCATCAAACTTGTTCTTTCCACTATTTATTGATTTCACTTTCCTCCATTGCCTTACTAAATCCCCATCTGTAAATAGATATTTTTTGAACCATTTAATACCCAGCAAATCATAGATTGTTTTGTCTTTGTATAGTTCAAATTTCTTGGGTCTAAAATACTGTTTCATAAAAATGTTGCTTCAGCTTGACAATTACCTCATTTTCTTGCCAGTCGCTTTCTGCCATTACCGTTAACGTCCTATCGATATGGAGCGGCTGCGGCGATAGCCCAGCTGATGTCATCATCGCTTGTTAGCATCTGTATCTTTGATAAACTGATCTATTATTTTGAAATACTCTTCTACTCCCACGTCAACAATTCCTCGCAAATGTCCACCTGTAAATTCGATAACTTTTGAATCGTTCCTAGTCGCACAGAATTTTCTACTATCTTCTAAAGTTGTGATTTCATCTTGATTTCCAGCGAACAATAGAGTAGGGACATTAGCTTGAACTACTAGTTTTTCGTCTTGAATCGAATTCTCCGGGAGGTTTAGTTCCTTCTGTTTCAATTCCAATATTCTCTGCCTGTTCTTCGATGGTGACAATAGGAAAGATTCGCCAATGAAGAAATCACACCTATCCTTGTGATATCCTAGATTGGCGACCAAAGTTCCCATTGATAAGCCAAATACTCCGATTTCATCTGGTTTTAGATTTTCCTTTGACCAAGAAAGTATGGTAGCAAAATCAGTGATGTATTCGGAATGATACACATTGTTAGGATTATATTCAAAATCAGTACTATCTCCGAAACCTCTATAGTCAAAGGAAATAACTTTATATCCCAGTTCTAAGAGATTTTTGGCATAAAAAACTGTATAACCCATATTTCCGGCATCACTTCCACAAATTACTATTGCCTTTCCATTTTCCCGTTCTAGATTAGGTTCCATTACCCAACTGATCAACTCAGCTCCATCCACTGTCTTAATTCGATGCTCTTCAAATCTAATTTCTAAGTCGGATGGAGTCATTCGATACTCTTTTTCTGGTTTGATACCAAAAGCCAATACATGAAATAAGAGTAGTAAGACTGTGATGATTTTGACTTTCATGTTATTCTTTGTTTAATTCCTATTAATACTAACGGTTAGTATATGAAACGTAGCATCCCGTAGGATGCTATGATTTTATATACATTGTTACCCTTTCATCCTTTTTTGCTTTTTCCTTAGAATATAAATTGACGAAATCAAGATGATTAAATACCCAAGTATTAACAAGATTATGAGTCTTTTCATATTGGAAATCATCACGGTGTTATTTGCTATTCCAATTTTCCAAAAGCTCCATTCATCTGCTATTTTTGATGCAAAACCCCAATTCCCATTCCCGAATACAACAATCCCATCTTTAGTCTTAAGATTTATTCTTGCTGCATTATTAATCGCATCCAAGCTTACTCCATCATGACCAATAATCATGTCTCCAGATCCGTTTTTTGCAAAAATCATTGGTCCTAAACCATGCATCGTATATCCATTAGGTGTATGAATGTCGTTCATGATATTGATAATCTTCTTTGTCAAGACATCATTATCTGTAAAATTTGCTTTTAGAAACAAGCTGAAATCTGCGATGTTCGTATACAAAGATGAAGATGCAAGTGATGCATACTTATAATGAGGTGCGATGGATGAATCACTCTTGTAAAACTTGGCTAAATGCAAAGAAGAAGTATCCGACCAGTTGTAGGAAGTTTGATCCATTTTTAATGGTTTAAAAACAGCTTCTGTCATGTATTCATTAAATGATTGACCACTTACTTCTTCTGTTATCAATTGAAGTAATGTGTATCCACCTCCAGAGTATTTGTATTGACTATTCGGTTTATATCCAACTATTGTAACTCCCTCCGTGTAGTATGCATCGGTAGCCTTTGTTAATGATTCTTCCAGAGTTTGGACGGAATCTTTAGAAATGAACCCGGCATAACCAAGACCATCAATTAGTCCCGAAGTATGACTAAGTAGATTGCGAACAGTGACTTCATTATTATTGAATTCACTATCGGGTAAATGCCATCGGCTTAGGTAATGCTCTACTGGATCATCAATATTTAACTTACCCTCTTGAACCAATCCCATGATACCCCAAGCTGTCACCCATTTACTTACCGAAGCCATTTGAAAAATAGTGTGCTCATCAATCGGCTGATCAATGGAATAATAAAAATCTTTGGAAATTTCTCCATCCTCGAATAATACCAAGGCTAAATTGCCAATAAACTCACTTTCAAGCTTTGCTTTGGTCGCTTCGATAAAGGATGTTGATGTATTTCCTGAAGTGATCGGTTTTAATAACAGCCCGCTAACACTGCCAAAATAAACAGTAACTGTCCATACAAATACTATCAAAACTATTAGAGCTATGTATTTGACTATTTTCATTTATGGTATTTTCTATGGTGTTTTTGATGAAGGGTAACGTCCCGGCTGTATGCACCGTCCCACCGAGGTCCAATTTTAAGTTCTAAAATCCAGTTTTCTTCACAGGATCATTTTAAAAGTATCCCATATCTTTTACTTCGACGGTGGGATGGGGTCATACAGACTGTTAGGTGTTGTTATTCCATTCATCATGCAGGATTAGTTGCTATGAAGTTCAAAATTCCACTTATCATTAATTGCACTTCAGTTTTTCCATATTCGTCATATTTGCCATGTGCTGCGTTGTTTCTCAGGTCTAACCATGCTGTAATTTGCTTTTGATATGTTTTATTATAGACCTTTTCCTTTGTTAGTTCTGAGTTGAGCAAATCCGCCTTCTTCGCAATTAGTCTTCCCTTAGAATTTACAACTTCGACTGGAATGGTCTGCTTAATGCACATTTTTCTGAGATGACACTCGAGGGTTGAACCTGCAATTACAGCTGCAGGATCTTTATATCCTTCTGAAAGCAAATAATTTGCCATTTCAATATAATCTGAGAATAAATTAGCGTGTACAAGTTCCTCGAGTGATATCAGAAAATCATGAGAAATGTCATCCCTAAGTGCCTTAACAATACCAATAATGTGTTTGAGTTTTCTACCGGTATTACCAGATGTATATTTTTTTTCGTAGCTGACATTTACCGAAGTATAATATTCTGATTTGTTCCCAGTTATTCTTTCAACTGATGCCAGTGATTTTGCAATCAGTGCTGAAACTTCAATAGTATCTGACAGGTCAGAGAGATCATCGTATTGCGACTTCGAAGACACTTCAGCATATTCCAGTAAGATTCCATCAAGTTGCTTGATAAATAGATCTTTGTTATTCATACCTAGATACTTGTTCTTGACACACTTCTATTCCTAAACGCCATGCATTCTTATTCTTTCCTAGTGCTAGTGTTATCGTCGCAATTGAATTCAAATTTGAATATTCTACGCTATCTTATTAAATTATCCGATAATCCGTTAGTCTTGGACCGCCATTTCATTATTTCAGCTGTCAGTTCCTCGATACCAAGATCATCGTTGAATAGTCCATATGTCACTACTAATTCGCCTTCCAAAACACGTTCTAATTTTTCTATGTTAGCACCTTTATATAGATGATTCAGAATTTGTTGATTCAGTCCATCAAATTCATCTGATGGTGCTCCTGGAATCAAGTCCCATGAATTCAATAGCTTCTTCAATTCCGAGAATCTATCTCTAAATTCCTTTTCTATCTCTTTTTTATTCATCTAAATAACAGCTAACGGCCCAGGCTATGGCAAGTGCGGGATTTTGAAACCGCATCTTTGTCCGCCTGACCGAATGTTATTTAGTTGCAATATCTTCATTTTTAAGCAGTCAGCCCGCATTTGCTATAGCCGATGTTGTGCACAGGCCTTTCTATTTCGGCCAATCATATTCATCTTCATTTTTGAAAGGCAATCCAAGTTCAATGTCAGTCACTCGTTCATATTCGACATTTAAAGTCAACCAGTTACTTTCCAGGAAATAAGTTCTAAATGTATCATAGTCTTCTATTTCCCACAATTCGGATTTTGTGTCAAGCTGATTTATTACGTCATCGATTTTCTTGTCTATAATCTTAATGTCATTAATGGTCAGTCCCGAATTTGAACTTCGGAGGTAACCAAGTCGGTCTGCTTCATTCTGGTAAAAAGTCAACCATAACTTCTTGTCCGAATATTCCCAAATCAATTCATTTTGGTCATCTGAGTCTATTAGCTCTCGGTTTGGTTTTCCAAAAATCTTTTCAACTTCTGGCCGAGGCATTCCGAACTTTAGTTTGTCAATTCCTTGTTTTAGGTGAATTTTCATTTTCTCAGCTTGTGCACAACGGTCTCGTATAACCGTCAGTTACGGGATTAAAGTTAATGATTTTCGATTTAG